>JAFUKK010000061.1 GCA_017473665.1 Lachnospiraceae bacterium | reverse complement strand
TGCCTATGGCGATGGGGATGTTTCTTTTTGTGATGCTGCATCGGGATATTGGGATGAAGAAATTGATTGTCAAAAGAATTTACTGATGCCGGGATTTAAAAATGCCCACACCCATTCAGGAATGTCCTTTTTGCGTTCCTATGCGGATGATGTACCTTTGCAGGAATGGTTGCAGGAGAAAATATTTCCCATGGAGGCTAAGCTTCAGGGAGAGGATGTTTATCATCTGGCTAAGCTGTCTATTTTGGAATATCTTACAAGTGGTATTACGGCGGTATTTGATATGTATTTAAAGCCGGACCAAATGGCCCATGCATGTATGGATTTGGGAATGAGATGTACTTTGGCCGGCGGTTTGAATAATTTTACTTTTTCTTTAGAACAGATGGAGGCGGATTATCAGAAGTGGAATAAGACACATCCGTTGATTAGTTATCAGTTGGGATTTCATGCGGAATATACTTGCGATAAGCGACTCCTGGAAGGGGTGGCGGAGCTTTCGGGCAAATACAAAGCTCCGGTTTACATGCATCTGTCAGAGACTGCAAGAGAAGTGGAAGAATGTAAGACAAAGTATGGCATGACACCTACGGCATTTTTGGACAGTTTGGGGATTTTTGATTATGGCGGTGGTGGTTATCATTGTGTTCATATGACACCCGAAGATATGAATATTTTTCAGAAACGAGGACTTTATGTGATTACCAATCCTGCCTCCAATTTAAAACTGGCCAGTGGCATCGCACCCATAGCAGAGTATGTACGCCGGGGAATACCGGTGGCTATCGGCACCGACGGACCGGCCAGCAATAATTGTCTGGACATGTTTCGTGAGATGTTTCTGGTTAGTGGTTTGTCAAAGATAAAAGAGCAGGATGCTTCCAGCTTAGATGCCATGGAGGTACTTCGTATGGCCACTGTAGGAGGTGCCCGGGCAATGGGACTTAAAGACTGTGATGTGCTGGCTGAGGGAAAATATGCGGATATCATTATGATTGATTTATATCAGCCAAATATGCAGCCCATTCATAATATTCCTAAAAATATCGTATACAGCGGCAGCAAAAGCAATGTGAAAATGACCATGATAGGAGGAAGGATTCTGTATTTTGACGGAAAATTTATTCTTTCCGAAAATATTGATGACATTTATGAAAATTGTGATAAAATAATTGGTGTGATGACTTCATCACGGTAATTCTCTAATCATGCACCTTGTCCGAAAAGCGGACAAGCACAAATCTACTTAGGAGGGAGAAATTATATGTTAGAGAAATTTTTCAAGTTAAAGGAGAACGGTACGGATATTAAGACCGAGATTTTGGCAGGTATTACTACCTTCATGACTATGGCTTATATCCTGGCAGTGAATCCTAACATCCTTTCCGCATCCGGTATGGACGGAAACGCAGTACTTCTTGCAACTGCATTTGCATCCTTTATTGGTACCGCATTAATGGCGCTGCTTGCAAATTATCCTTTTGCACTGGCTCCCGGTATGGGTCTGAATGCTTATTTTGCTTATTCCGTAGTAATTGGTATGGGCTATTCCTGGCAGATTGCATTGTTAGCAGTATTGGTAGAGGGTATTATTTTTATTATCCTGTCCGCTACCAATGTGCGTGAAGCAATCTTCAATGCGATTCCCATGACTTTGAAGGCTGCTGTTAGTGTAGGTATTGGTCTGTTTATTGCATTTATAGGTTTGCAGAATGCAAAACTGGTAGTAAATAATGATTCTACCCTGATTTCTTATCAGACCTTCAAGACTGATTTCAATTCTGTGGGAATGGGTGCATTGTTAGCATTAATCGGTGTGATTATTACCGCATTTTTCCTGGTAAAAAAGGTAAAGGGCGGCATTTTATTCGGTATTCTGGCCACCTGGATACTGGGTATTATCTGTGAATTAGTAGGTCTGTATGTTCCCAATCCTGAACTGGGTATGTATTCTGTAATTCCTACTGCATTTGTGTCCTTTGATTTCTCCGCTATCGGCAAGACCTTTGGACAGGTATTTGCAGCAGATTTCTCTGCACTTGCCAATGTATTTGAGTTCTGTGTGATTGTGTTCTCTTTCTTGTTTGTAGACATTTTTGATACGCTGGGTACTTTGATTGGCGTTTCTTCCAAGGCAGATATGTTGGATGAGAACGGAAAACTGCCCAGAATCAAGGGCGCTTTGATGGCAGATGCAGTAGCTACTACAGCAGGTGCTATTTTGGGTACCTCCACCACCACCACTTATGTAGAAAGTGCATCCGGTGTTACTGCTGGTGGTAGAACCGGTCTGACTGCAATGGTGACCGGCTTATTATTCCTGCTGGCATCCATTTTCTCACCCCTGTTCCTGACCATTCCTTCTTTTGCAACAGCTCCGGCGTTGATTATCGTAGGCTTCTACATGATGTCTTCTGTTATTAAGGTAAATTGGGAGGATCCTTTGGAGGGTGTACCTGCATTCCTGTGCTTAATCGGTATGCCTTTGTGCTACAGCATCTCTGAGGGTATTGCTATTGGTGTGATTTCTTGGACTCTGTTACATCTGATTTCCGGAAAGACCAAAGGCAAGGTAAGCGTATTGATGTACATTTTGACAGTTCTCTTTATTTGTAAATATATTTTCTTGTA
>JAFUKK010000060.1 GCA_017473665.1 Lachnospiraceae bacterium | reverse complement strand
CTGTCAACGATGAAGTGAACGGCGCACTGTATGCAAAATATCGCGCCCTTGCTGAAAATGAGAAGAACATAATCTTCGGCGGACGTCTCGGTGAATATAAATATTACGATATGGATGCGGTGATTGCATCTGCATTGGATATGTGTGAGAGGGAGCTTTCTTAAGAGTTTCTTTCATTGCCTTGTGGCATATTTAATGATATGATGAGTACAGTAAGCACCCCGGCTGACAAGCGGCAGGTGTGTAAGTGATACCATACATGTTCCGGTTGCCATATGCAATCGGCAGGAGGAAGTATTTCATGATGGATAAAAATGCAAAGATATATGTGGCAGGCCACCGGGGGATGGTGGGTTCTGCCATCATACGATGTTTAGAAGAACAGGGTTACTATAATATTATTACCCGTACCCATAAAGAGCTGGATTTGTGCCGACAGGATGAGGTAGAAGCTTTTTTTGAGGCCGAGAAGCCGGAATATGTATTTCTGGCAGCTGCCAAAGTGGGCGGAATTGTAGCAAATAGTGAGGCACTGGCAGATTTTATGTATGAGAATATGATGCTGGAGATGAATGTGATTCATGCTGCCTGGAGGAATGGTTGTAAGAAATTACAGTTTTTAGGTTCCTCCTGTATTTATCCCCGGATGGCACCCCAGCCCATGAAGGAAAGCTGTTTGTTGACCTCAGAGCTGGAGCAGACCAACGAGGCTTATGCCCTGGCTAAGATTTCCGGCCTTAAGTATTGTGAATATCTGAACCGTCAGTACGGTACCGATTATATATCTGTGATGCCCACCAATCTGTACGGGCCAAATGATAATTATCATCCCACCCATAGTCATGTGCTTCCGGCACTGATTCGTCGATTCCATGAGGCCAAGGAGTCAGGAGCATCCTTTGTTACCTGCTGGGGGGATGGCAGTCCTATGAGAGAGTTTATGTATGTGGACGATTTGGCAGATTTGTGCGTATTTCTCATGAATCATTACAGCGGTAATGAAACAGTCAATGCCGGTACCGGCAAGGAGATCAGCATTAGGGATTTGACCGGGCTGGTGGCAAAGGTAGTGGGTTATAAGGGTGAGATTCGCTGGGATACCTCTAAGCCCAATGGTACCCCCAGAAAGCTATTGGATGTGAGCAAGAGCAAAGCATTGGGATGGACCTACAAGACAGAGCTGGAGGATGGTATTCGTCTGGCTTATGAAGATTTTCTGCACAATCCCATGAGAGCGGAGAGATAAAATTTTAGCTGGTATAATATAAGCCCGTCGGAGTGTATCCGGCGGGCTTGTTTATGCAAGTAGTGAGGAAAACGGCTACCGTTGCGGTTATTTGAATTTAAAGGTATCCTGGATACCCAGCCATTTCTGGTCCTTGTCGCTTAAATTCAGGGCAGTACCATCGGATAAGGTATAACCCTCTGCACTGGCACTTCCTTGATAGGAGCCCTGAAGCTGTGGCCAGTCAATGCCGATGGCAGGATCATTCCATGCCAGGCCGCCTTCATCTCCCGGATGGTAGAAGTCCGTACACTTGTAGCAGAATTCAGCCACATCGGATAATACCAGAAATCCATGGGCAAAGCCTTCCGGAATGTAAAACTGCTTTTTATTTTCCTCGGTCAGCTCTACGCCAAACCATTTGCCATAGGTTTCGCTGTTACTACGCAGGTCCACTGCTACATCGAACACGGAACCTTTGATAACTCTTACCAGCTTGCCTTGAGGGAATTGCTTCTGGAAATGCAAGCCCCGGAGAACTCCTTTTACGGAGCAGGACTGGTTATCCTGTACAAATACCATATTAAGCCCTGCCTCTTCCATATCTCTTTGATTGTAGGTCTCCATGAAATAGCCACGGTTATCTCCGTGCACTGCAGGCTGGATGATACACAGACCTTCAATACCGCCTACATTTTTTTCTACTTGTATCTGTCCCATAAAATATTCTCTGCCGGAGCACTTCCGGTGCCGGAAGTGTCCGGAATATCCTTTCTTGTAATCAGTTAGCGGTTGCCATACATTTTCTCATAGTAGTTCTGGTACTCTCCGGAAATGATGGTCTCCCACCATTCCTTATTATCCAAATACCACTGGATGGTTTTCTTGATGCCGTCTGCAAACATGGTCTCAGGAAGCCAGCCCAGCTCGTTGTGAATCTTGGTAGGGTCGATGGCATAACGCATATCGTGTCCCTTTCTATCGGTTACATAAGTAATGAGGCTTTCGGGCTTACCCAGTTCTTTGCAGATGATTTTCACGATATCAATATTCTTCATCTCATTGTGGCCGCCGATATTATATACCTCGCCCACACGGCCCTTGTGGATAATCAGGTCGATAGCCTTGCAGTGGTCCTCCACATACAGCCAGTCACGTACATTTAAGCCTTCTCCGTACACGGGCAGGGGCTTGTCGTTCAGTGCGTTGGCAATCATCAGGGGAATCAGCTTCTCAGGGAAGTGATAAGGTCCGTAATTGTTGGAACAACGGCTGATGGTTACGGGCAGACCGTAGGTTCTGTGATATGCCTGTACCAGTAAGTCCGCGCCGGCCTTGGAAGAACTGTAGGGGCTGCTGGTATGGATGGGGGTTTCCTCGGTGAAAAACAGGTCCGGTCGGTCCAGGGGCAGGTCCCCGTATACCTCATCAGTGGATACCTGATGATAACGTTTGATACCGTACTTGCGACAGGCATCCATCAGCACTGCGGTACCTTTAATATTGGTGTCCAGGAATACCTCAGGGTTCTCAATGGAACGGTCCACATGGCTTTCTGCTGCAAAGTTTACTACCATATCGGGATGTTCTTCCTCAAACAGTTTGTATACGGCCTCTCTGTCGGTGATGGATTCCTTTACAAAACGGAAGTTAGGGTTATCCATTACGGGAGCCAGAGTGGACAGATTACCTGCATAGGTCAGACAGTCAAGGCAAATAATGCGGTAATCAGGGTATTTTTTTAACATATGAAAAATAAAGTTGCTTCCGATAAATCCGGCACCGCCGGTGACAATAATATTCATGATTAAGTTCTCCTTTTCTAATAAAGCTGTTCTCTGTATTTGCCGTCCAGTACATCCTTCAGATACTGGCCGTATTGATTCTTTTTCAGTACTTCATAGACCTTCAGTACATCATCCTGGGTAATCCAGCCGTTTAAGTAAGCAATTTCTTCCAGACAGGCAATCTTTCGATGCTGATGCTGTTCTACTGTTTTGACGAAGTTGGTGGCGTCTACCAGACTCTCATGGGTACCGGTATCCAGCCAGGTAAAGCCCTGCCCCAGCAGCTCCACGTTTAACTGATCCTGCTCTAAGTAGATACGGTTCAAATCGGTGATTTCCAGCTCGCCTCGGGCAGAGGGTTTCAGATTCTTGGCATATTCCACTACTTTATTATCGTAAAAGTACAGGCCGGTGACGCAGTAATTGCTCTTGGGTTTTGCGGGCTTCTCCTCGATGGAGATGGCTTTACCCTCCGCATTGAATTCCACGATACCGAAACGCTCCGGGTCATCCACATAGTAGCCGAATACGGTAGCACCCTTGCCTCCCTCTGCGTTCTCCACAGCGGAGCGCAGGCGCTTTTTCAGGCCGTGGCCTGCAAAAATATTGTCACCCAGCACCATAGCTACAGTATCGTCACCGATGAAGTCTGCGCCGATGATAAAGGCCTGTGCCAATCCGTCAGGACTGGGCTGGACAGCATAGGACAGGTTCACACCGAATTGGTGACCATCCTTAAGCAGCTCCTGAAAACGGGGAGTGTCCTGGGGAGTGGAGATGATCAGGATATCCCGGATGCCTGCATTCATCAGCACGGACATGGGATAGTAGATCATGGGTTTATCGTAAATGGGAAGTAACTGTTTGGAAGTTACCATAGTCAGGGGGTACAGACGGGTGCCGGAGCCACCAGCTAAAATAATACCTTTCATGTAAAATCCTCCTATTATGAATCTAGTATGTACCAAAGGAAGGTATCCTTTGCATGTTGCTTTGTAGCCTATGAATGTATTATAAAAGGTGACGCAAGGTCATCTTCAAGTACTTTTTTCAATATTAAGGAATTCTTTATTTTTATTCGGGGGCTAAATGGAAGAATTAATTGGCGTAATGACAATGTATTGACAAAAGAAAAGGCGGAATGCTATATTAAATTTAGAAGGAGATGATTACTATGGTAGAACCTTTAAATGTTGCAATGGCACCTAAGGATTCCACATTTCAAGTAAGAATAAATTCTGAAATAAAAAAGACTGTTGAAGAGATTTATGCCAGAACCGGGATGACCCTGACAGATGCATTCAACACGTTTATCCAACAATCTATTAATGTAGAGGGTTTACCCTTTCTGGTTACACGCAATAGCAAGGAAGCATTACGTGAGCAGGCGCTGGCAATATTGCTATTGGATTTAAAGAGAGCCGAGGAGCGAGCTGACAAAGAAGGTTGGATTTCTGCCGATGACCTTGAACGGGAATTGGGGGTGTCAGATTGAGGAAAATAGAATATACGCCCGATGCTGCGGATAAGCTCCGTTCGCTAAAAGAGCAAATGTTTGGAGTGACATCCGATTATCGGTACATATTTGTGGCAAAAAACTACGTGTTTTATAAAATAGAAAGTGATTGTATAAGGATCATAGATATATACAATGAAAAAGAAGATTTCTTGTGGGTGCTGTTTGGTATAGACACAACTCCACAGGAAACCATTGATTACTGGGGAGAAATAAAATAATATATCCCTCATCTACAAGTTCAAAAAGTAATTTTTCGATTTAGTCTGAAAAAATCCACAAAAATATTATTTAATACAAATAAAAATCCCCGCTTCCTTGGTAATATGAAACGCCGGGTTTACTTTCTGTTCCACAAAACTACGGAAATCTGCATATCGGTCCAATAAAATCTGATTTTGGTTGCCGTGGCAGGAGAGAATGTATTCTATTAAGGGTTCCGCTCTATCAATAATAATAGCATCCTCATAGAGCCTTTTTTCAATCTTGTGGAAATGCAAGCCTAAAATATCTTCGCCATTTCCCAGACCAAAGCTTTCATACAATGCTTCACTACTGAGGACGATTCTTGCATCAAAGGCCTGCACCAGTTTGGTAATTTCCTGCATGTGGCGGGTGCCGTAAGTACTGCAGATGAGTTTACCCCCGGGCTTTAATACTCTGTGAATTTCTGCACAAGCCGCCTGAAGGTCTCCACAGTAAAATAAAACATGTCCTGCGATTACCAAATCAAAGCTTTCATCCGGATAGGGAATCTGCTGGCAATCAAAAGCGGCATAGGAAAAGGCCGGATGTTCTTCGCCAATATTACGGCGGACATCACGGATCATACCCTCGGAAATGTCGGAAAGTACAATAGATACTTTCCGGGGTAAAGTCTCCAGATGGTCCATCCATAGAGCGCCGTTACCGCATCCGATTTCCAGGATGCGCATGTTTTCTTGGATGTTGCATTGCTCATAAATCCCGAGAAACCAGCCCTGTTTATTCAGGGAGTAATCTGTGTGCAGGCGGATGCGGGCAGAGATATTGTTGGCATTGAGATATTGGTTTTTCAGACTTTGCTCCATACCCGTCAAATGAATCAACTCCAGCATACTACTCCAGTTGATTGCGTTATCGGTTTCCAGTGCCCGGGTAGCATCATCCAGTGCTCCCATAACCTGCTGCATCTGCTCTATACGTTCCTGGACAAGCTTTTTTTGGATGTGAAGGTTGCTCAGGAGGAAGTGTTCATCGATGACCATTTCCCGAATCTCATCCAGGGAAAAACCCAGATATTTCAGGAGTAGAATCTGTTGCAGGCGCACAAAATCAGTGTCCGTGTAAAAACGGGCTCCGTTAGGATTCACATAGGCGGGTTTTAATATATTTTTCTTGTCATAAAAGCGGACTGTCCGCAGACTCACCTGAGCTTTTTTGGCGAACTGTCCGGAGGAATAGTAACCGGGTAATTTCATAGGTACTCCTTTTCACATGGTTGTCGCAGGGGATGAACAAAGTGTCTTTCGAATAGGACTACCATCCATTTCTGTGACAGTTGATTGAAAATATAGTTTCATTATAAAGGTGACGTAACGTAATGGCAAGGAGAAGATGAGGGAAAGGTTTGACTTAGAAGTTTCGTAAAGGTACAATGATGATATTGATAGAGAGCGCGAAAGGGAACTGTAGAGTTGCACAGCATATGAGGCGGCCGGACAGCCGCTAATTGAAAGAAAAGGGGAGGACCCATGAAGGTATTGCATACATCGGACTGGCACCTGGGAATGGCCTTTCGTGGCCGGGATATCCGGGAGGACCAGGAGTATTTTATTGAACAGATAAAGGATATTATCAGCCGGGAACAGGTGGAGGCAGTGCTGCTGGCGGGGGATGTATTCGACAGGAGTGTGGCATCTGCCTCAGCCATGGCCTTGTATGATCGGGCTATGACGGATATTTGTGGCACCTTGGGAGTGCCCGTATTGTTGGTGGCAGGTAACCATGACGGCGGGGAGAGACTGGCTTCCTGTAGTGTACTTTTGCAAAAAGCAGGTCTCTACATTACCGGCACCCTGCAAAGAGAAATGGAGCCCATTGCACTGGGAGATACGGATTTTTACCTGTTGCCTTGGTTTTCTTTGGAAAAGGTACGAAGTCTGTATCCGGAGCAGGCAGAGGATTTGCAGACCTTGGAGCAAGCCTATGAGTTGGTATGTAGTCGGATGAGGGAGAGCTTTCGTCCGGATAGGAAGCATATTTTGGTGGCCCATGCTTTTGTGGTGGGTGCGGAGACATCTGTCAGTGACCGTTCCGCAGAGGTGGGCACTGCGGCAGCAGTCAGTGCCCGGGTGTTCAGGGATTTTGATTATGTGGCCCTGGGGCATATTCACGGGCCCCAGAATCCCGGAGAGAATATCAGGTACAGCGGTACGCCTATGCCCTATTCCTTTGGCAAAGAGGAGAAACAGGAGAAGAGCGTGACGATAATTGACACTAGTGTCATAAATATAAAGAAAGGGTTACAAATAATACCCCTGGAGCCCTTACATGACAGGATTACTTTGCGCGGAGATTTCGAACAATTGATAAATGTACAGGGGATTACAGAACGTCAGCGGCAGGGCTACGTGCGCCTGGAGGTGGAGGACATCCATGTGGGGATGGAAACTTTTGCCGCATTGCAGGAGGTGTACCCCAATGTGCTGGAGGTAGCAGGAAAGCATTTTGAGCAGGAGGATTCCCGGATTACCATGACTTTGGAGGAATTGGAATGCCGGGAGGCAGACCCCATGGAGGTATTCAAACGGTATTTTATGGATACCAATCTGCAGGAGCCGGGAGAGCATTTTTTACAGTTATTCCGGGAGGCTTTGGCTGATTATGAAAAGGAGGTGGCAGAAGGATGAGACCTCTTTATTTGAAATTTGCAGCCTTTGGACCTTATAAGGACTGTCAGGAAATTGATTTTGCTCAGCTTTGGGATAAGGGGCTGTTTCTAATCTGTGGTGAAACCGGCAGCGGCAAGACCATGATTTTGGATGCCATGACCTTTGCTTTATATGGTAAAAGTTCCGGTAATATGCGGGATGAACTGGAAGCCCTGCGTTGTCGGCAGAGTGACTGGGGACAGGATACTTTCGTGGAATTTACCTTTGAGATACAAGGGGCATGCTATCGTTTTGAAAGACGGCTGGAATGCAAGCGTAAAAATCTGACCACCGCCCAGAATGCCTATAAGCAAAATCAGGAGGGGGTCTTTGAACCGCTCTTTGAAAACTGTAAAAAGGGTGATATGGATGCTTTGGCAAAAGATCTGATTGGTCTGGATTATGATCAGTTCCGTCAGGTCATTGTGTTGCCTCAGGGGCAGTTTGAAAAGCTTCTTACCAGCGGTTCTGATGAAAAGGAAAAGATACTGATGCGTATCTTTGGTGTGGATAAGTGGCAGAAGCTGGCGGATTATTTTTATGCCCATGCGGATGCACGTTTGAATAAGCTGAAGGACCTGCGGGAGAATATGCTTCGTAGCCTGGGGGAAGAGGAATGCGGCAGCTTACAGGAGTTTCAGGAGCAGATTGCCTGCCTGGAAGAGCAACTGGCAGATTGGGAGCAGGAATATCTGCGCTTGGGTTACGAAGGGCGTAAGCAGGCATTGGAGCAGGAAAAGGACCTGGGCAAGGCATTTTCCCGGATGCATCAGTTGGAGGAAGAATTGCAGGTGTTGGAGACACAGGAAGATATTCAAGTGAAGCGGTTGGAAAAGCGGGCATTGGCCAAATGTGCAGAGCAGCTGCGTCCTATCTTTGACAGAATGGAAGCGCTTGCGGAAGAGCAAAACCGGCGTAGGGTCCTGGCACAGGAGCTGAAACTGGAGTTGGAGAGAGCCAATACAGAATTAGAGCGAAAGAAAGAGCAATTAGAACAATTAAACTCCAGACGGGAGGAAATGACACTCCTGTCACAAGAGATTCCTTTGTATCGCCAAAAGAGAACCAGTTATGAGAATCTGAGTCTGTTGTGCCAGACGCAAGCCTCACGGAAGAAAGACCTGACAGAAGCTACGGGAGAATTGGAAAGAAGAAATAAGACCTGGGAGATGTATGAGCAACGCAGTGTTACGTTAAAGGAGGAGTTTGAACGTATTTCCCGGG
>JAFUKK010000059.1 GCA_017473665.1 Lachnospiraceae bacterium | reverse complement strand
CCGGGGGAGCTGCAGGGGAGAGTAGCGGCTGGGTTTTGGACATGATGGAGAGATTGCTGGAAACAGGATATAGCGTGGAGACAGGAGCAGATTTGGTCAATTCAGCACTGCTTTATCAAAACTGTGCATTGTTGCACCCCACCTTGGATGTATGCGATATTGATTTGTATAGGGGGAAATGCAGCTTTTATAAAGCAGGAGGAGCCCGGTCTTACGTAAAGAGGGAAGGTCAAGTGGAGGAAATCCGACAGGATAACCTGCCCTTAGGATTTTTTGAAAAGCTGGGACTGGAGGCCCGGGAAAAACGGTTGATGGATGGTGATTACCTGATTATGGTATCTGACGGAGTGACAGAGGTACTGATGAATGGGCAGTACGAGGAATTGTTTCATAGTACACTGGCGGAGATGAGGGAACAGAATCCGCAAGTCATTGCCGAAAAGCTGTTGCAGCTGATTATCCGTCTGTCCGGTGGACATATCTGTGATGATATGACTATTTTAGTGGCGGGAATCTGGGAAAAGGCCGCAATGGCTTGATTTTTTCAGCTGTTTGGATTAACATTGTCTTACTATGAAAATGCAGGAAACCGTGGAGAAAAAAGTGTTTTCCTATATCAGAAAACACCATATGCTTTCATCCGGAGACCGGGTGATAATAGGCGTTTCCGGAGGGGCAGACTCTGTTTGCCTCTTATTTGTGTTGGCCCGTTGGGCCCGGATATGTCCCTTGGAGCTGGCTGTAGTCCATGTGAATCATGGGATTCGCCGGGAAGCGGCAGAGGATGCTCGATATGTGCAGGGACTGTGTGAGCAGTTAGGGATTCCCTTTTATCTGATAGAAGCAGATGTACGCGCTCTTGCCCGAAAGCAGAAGCTATCGGAAGAAGAAGTGGGACGACAGGTGCGTTACGAGGCATTCCGTCAAGTGATGGAGGAGCAGTCCATGAATCGGATAGCGGTGGCTCATAATGCCCAGGACCGCAGTGAAACCATGCTGTTTCATTTGTTCCGTGGTACGGGATTGCGGGGCCTGGCCGGTATCAGACCCATGCCCACGCCGGAGCTGATACGTCCCTTATTGTGTTTAAAGCGTCGGGAGATAGAAGGGTATCTGCAGGAGCAGGGTATTTCCTGGTGCCAGGATGCTACCAATGCCACCGATGATTATACCCGTAATCGTATCCGCCATCACATCCTTCCCTATGCAGAACAGGAGATTTGTGCCGGAGCAGTGGAACATATGAATCATACGGCGGATCTATTGGAAGAGCTGGAAGATTATGTACAGCGTCAGCTGCAACAGGCGAGATGCCGATGTGAGGACAGGGACATGAGGGGAGATGCGTTGGGTATACAAGTAGCCCCCTTTTTGCAGGAAGATGTGTTTCTCCAAAAGCAGTTGGTTCATACTTGGTTAAAGGAGCGGGCTCCGGGACAGAAGGATATCTCTCGGATACATGTGGAAGCTGTGTGTGAGCTGTTTTGGCGTGGCGGAAATCGGCGTATTGAATTACCCCATAGCTTAAGAGCAGGCCGACTATATGACAGGGTGCTTTTGTGGCGTGATGCGGATGGCGCTGAGTCTCAGGAGGTCCGGGAGTATTGGTCCCTTCCGGAAGAGGAAGTCGGTGGGGAGTTTGTGTTTCAGGTATTTCCCTACAAAAAAGACATGAAAGTTCCCGAAAATCAGTATACGAAATGGTTTGATTATGATAAAATAAATGAATCTATGAAAATCCGTACCAGACAAACAGGGGATTACCTAACCATCCGTCTGGATGAACACCGGGTGGTTCACAAATCCTTGAAGGATTACATGGTTACGGAAAAGATACCTGCTTATGAGCGGGACCGGATACGGCTCTTGGCTGTAGGCAGTCATGTGGTTTGGCTACCGGGTTATCGTATCAGCGAGGAATTTAAGGTAAATAAGAATACAAAGCAGATTTTGCAGGTACAATTAGTAAGAGACCTTGACCGATTGGAGGAGAAAGATGGAGAAGCATCATGTTGTTGAATTGATTTCGGAACAAGACGTGGATAAGAGAATCCAGGAAATGGGTGAGCAGATTAGCAAGGATTATGCAGGTAAGGAAGTGCATTTGGTGTGCGTACTGAAGGGTGGTACCTTCTTTATGTGTGAGTTGGCAAAAAGAATTACCGTGCCCGTGTCCCTGGACTTTATGTCTGTATCCAGCTATGGTGGTGATACTAAGTCCAGTGGTATTGTGAAGATTGTAAAGGATTTGGATGAATCCCTAAAGGGCAAGGATGTATTGGTGGTAGAGGATATTGTGGACAGCGGACGTACCCTCAGCTATTTAATGGAAATGTTAAATGACCGGAAGCCCAATTCCCTAAAGCTGTGTACACTTTTGGACAAGCCGGACAGACGTGTGGTGGATGTAAATGTGGATTATACCGGATTTGCCATTCCTGACGAATTTGTGGTAGGATATGGTCTGGACTATGACCAGAGATATCGGAACTTACCGTATATTG
>JAFUKK010000058.1 GCA_017473665.1 Lachnospiraceae bacterium | reverse complement strand
GATGACTGCTTTTATGGTGGGGGATGTATTTTCGACTCTTGCCATAATGTATCCTGCTTTCTCCTAATATTGCTTCTACTATTCTGCACTCTCTTTAACCATCATACCCTAAAAAACACTTTCACGAAACTATTTTCGCAGAATTTACTCAAGATTTGCAGGGAAAAGCAAAATCCTTACCGGAAAATCATCCGAGGGAAATTATATAACACCTGTACTCTGACATCTGCGTCAATAAGCTCGTCAAACCCTCTGCCAGAGCCTTTGTCATGGAAACATCCGTTACCAATCCCATTTTTACGTTACTTGATACTGCTATCAGTGAAAATGACACTTAATTTTGCCCTTTCGTCGCATTTTTCTGATATGCGTGTCATTTTTTCATTGACTAAAATGGTCGAATTTTGATGATTTTTGAACGTTAAAAATCGCATTTTTGCGTCCTCCTATTCCCTTTTTTCTGCTCTCAAAATGTAAAATCCATAAAAAATCCACCTAAAAGTGTAGTCCGTGGAGCCATCCGGCAAGAAATCCGTTTACATGGGATTCGAAATAGAGTAAAATGAAGAAAAATCGCGACAAAACCTGATAAATACGAACAAATCACAATGATATGGAGGAACATCAAAGAACTATGACCAAGAAAGAACTGGCAATTGCCCTTCACGACAAAAAATATAACTGCGCCCAGGCTGTAGCCTGTGCTTTTGCCGAGGAAATCGGCGCAGATCCGGCACTTCTCTTTCAGGCCTGCGAGGGCTTTGGCCTGGGTATGGGCGGTATGGAAGGCACCTGCGGTGCCATTTCCGGTGCTGTGATGCTGGCCGGGCTCAAAAATAGTGACGGGAATCTGGAGACTCCCGCCACTAAAGCTGCTACTTATCAATTATCCCGGGAAATCGTAGATCGCTTCCGGGAAAGAAATCAGGCTACGAAATGTAAAGACCTAAAGGGTGTGGAAACAGGCTGTGCGCTCCGCTCCTGCCCCGGTTGCATCGAAGATGCTGTAGAAATCGTACAAGAGGTGTTGGGACTGTAGTCCTAACGCCTTTTTAATTTGCCCTCTACGTAATTCTTTATCTCTATGCTGTCTTCTAACATTCTGCATCCCACGATACTGATATCCCTATCATCCGTAGAACGGATAATCACACCTGCCAAGGGACGATTCTGTAACAATTCAAAATCATGAATCATCAGTTCTATGGGCTGCCCTATCAGCTTGTCTACTTCGGAATCCATGCATTTAAATGCAAAACCACCGGCACTGATATTGACCATCTTGCCATTGATGGAACGATTCTGCTCGGGAAAACGTATCTCACAGGTATTGCTGAGAGGATAACGGGGATACTTTCTACGGTTCATTACCTTAGGATTACCCTCTACCTGCAGCTGGTACTGTTCATTCTTTTTGTGAACCATTACTTCCTGCCAGGTATAAGTGGTATTATTCACCACGATACGCACCTCTAAGGCCTGCTTACGGACAGCGGTTATGAATTCCTCTGCTTCAGGGGTAGCGACAATACTGATATGACTCTCCTGTACATCTGCTACCACTGTGTGATACTCAGATCCGGCTCCTATTAATATAAGCTTCATGCCCGGAATAATATCCTCTATACTCATGAAACCGCCGTCGCCCAACTCTACTACCAGATTGCCTACAATACTCTCTATGCTCTCCACACTGCGGGCAGTCTCTTCGTATTTGCTCATCATGGTCACTGTGGTAGTCTCTGACTCCACTACACTCTCCGTCATGGCTACCATGATGTCCTGCACCTTCTTCATATTCTCCACCATGCTCTTATTAGAGCTCTCCACACTCTTCATGGAGGAGTCCACTACCTGTATCTCATCACCCAGCTGTTTGGAATCCTCGGCAATCACGCCAACGCTGGTATTTACTGTCTTGATCGTCCCCAGGGACTGCTCTATCAATTCCACAATGGTACTGATGGATCGGGTCATCTTATCAGAAGTCTCTTCCAGCAGCTGCAGTGCCTGCATGATGCTGGCTGAAGATGTCTGGGTACCCAGGCTCAGATTACGGATTTCATCTGCTACTACTGCAAATCCCTTACCCTGCTCACCGGCTCTGGCTGCTTCTATGGATGCATTGAGGGCCAACAGATTGGTCTGGGAGGAAATATTCTCAATGGTACCGGTCTCTGATTTCACCTTGGCAAACTGATTACGGAACTCGTCCAAAATCACTTCAATATCAGCTGAAAGCTGTGCCATGGTATTGGTAGCCTCCACCGCATTCTCCAGCTGCTGCGCACTGGAATGGGCATGGGCTGCGGATTTATCGCTGAGCTCTACGATATGCTCCACCAATTCAGCCACATTCACCACCTGATTGTCGATATCCTCTGACATCTCCATGGAAGAATCAATACTCTCACAGAGCACCTTGCTCTACTCCACCAGGCACTCCATGGTAACTACCACTGCCCCGCCAACGGCTCTAATTTCCTCACAAAGCTCCCGGACCACTGTCACACCATCTACAATGGAGGAACTGGCTTCCTTGACCTTCTTCACCGTATTGACCACCTTGTCCAGATTACTCTGCACCGTTCCCAGCAAGGCTCCATCTGAAGTGGACATATGCTTAATCGCTACCCAATAACCGATATAACTGAAAATGATGATGGCCAACTGAATCTCATAATTGGATATATCAGCGGGCGTATTCATACCATTCAAATAATTCCTGACAATGGTAATACATAGCACTACAATACTGGCGATACCGCATCGTAGGATAAATCCCTGATTCTTGTAAATAATCAACATACTCACCAGCGGTAATATGTAGGTAAACGCCAAGGTACCCGGGGCAGTCAGCATGATGTACAGATACAGACACCCAAATCCTATACCCACGATATCCTGATAGAGCTTGGTATGCCAGCCTTTCACAGTGAGTACGATCAATCCGAAGATGAAGGGCACCCATGTAATCAATTCCATGATAATGTAGAATTCTATGGACTTTAGGCCCTTCTTAATCTCGAAAACATAAGCGATGGATAGTACCACGGACATAGCCAGCCACATACCCATCGCTTTCTTATTTGCACTTTTGGCAAAATACTTCTCATTGTATTCCATAAGATATCTCCTTTTCCAGAAAAACTATGTTGTACCATTATATTTTACCACAATGTGAACTATTTTTCCACAATTTTCACTCAATTTCGTGATTATTTTTCAAATATGCGAAAAATCCTCTGCAACCATCTAAAATGTCACTATAAGTCACATCGAATGCCCCGGTATACCAAGGATCCGCAATGGATGCCCCGGGCCTGTCCGTATAATCCAGCAGCAGACTCACCTTGCCCTCCCGGTCCGGCCCTACGATCCGGGCCAGATTACGCAGATTGTGGCTGTCCATGCAAATCAGATAGTCATATTCATCATAGTCTGCCCGGGTCACCTGCACCGCCCGCTTGCCCTGGCAGGATAAGCCATGACGGGCTAGCTCCGCCCTGGCAGGGGGATAGACAGGGTTCCCGATACCGTTCCAAATCTCTTCCGTGCTGGTGGCAGCGGAGGCGATGTGGAAGTGGTGGGTGAGGTGCTGTTTTTCGATAAGGTCTTTGAATATGAATTCTGCCATGGGGGAACGGCAGATGTTGCCGTGGCAGATGAATAGGATTTTTATCATTGTTTTTGTATCCTTTCCAATACTTTCAACATCCTGCAAATTCTTTCTTGAAGTGCCTTTATCACCCAAATTTTGCATTTCTACTTGAATTTTTCCAATTAACGTAATATCTGCTGGCAACCATTCTACAGAATTTAACTCATTCTTTGTCAACCACTTTGCTGCCTTATGCTCCTTCAGAATCAACTTCCCTGATACAATCTCTGCCCAGAAACAATCCATTGATAAATGGAAGGTAGGATAATCATACTCTATTGTATCAATCAGGTCTCCAACCATAATTTCTGTTTCAAGTTCTTCTCTTATCTCACGCACAAGCGCTTCCTGTGGTGTTTCTCCAGCTTCAATTTTGCCACCTGGGAATTCCCACCCCCCCTTAAAATCCCCATATCCTCTTTGGGTTGCAAAGATTTTATCTCCATCACAAATAATGGCAGCTACTACTTTTACTACTTTTCTATTCTCCATGTTTTTTAGGATGCTCTCTTTCATACCGTTCTAATACTCCTAAAAGCTTTTCGAGTTTTTTCTTGTTGCGATCTGCAATCCCCTCTAACACAATCGTATCAACCTCATCATTTAATACATGCACTCTCCTATGACAAT
>JAFUKK010000057.1 GCA_017473665.1 Lachnospiraceae bacterium | reverse complement strand
CCCTGACCGACCAGTATCCTTTAATTTAATTGAATATACGCAATTTAAAAGGCTTCCCTTAGGGGAAGCCTTTTAGTATTTCAAGGACATCATGCATCAGGATGCATGTATGGATGATATGTTACTTTCGTGCAGTGCCGAAAAAGATATTGTCAAAGAAACGCTTGGTTTCTTCATCCCCTAATTGGTCCTTAAATACATCTGTGGATATGCCGCCTTTTTCAATGAGTCCATCCGTATATTCCACGGTGATAGCCAGCTTGTCAGCCCGTTCTCTGTCGGACAACGCAGGGAGTTTTTTTGCGTGCGCCACATAAATCTTTATGCTTTCGGTCAACATTTTTTGTAAATCAGGATCTGCTGCTGGTTTGCCGCCTTTATAAGCTGTCACTGTCAGTAAATGCTCATACTAGGCCGGGGAGGTCTCAATATTTTCTAAATGCGCGTATTGGTCCAGGTGCTTATCAAGGGAATCAAGCAACTCAAGATAGAGGTCATTCTTTTCCGATACTACATCATAAAACTCCAGATAGGATTGGCGGTTGGACAGGATATACATGTAATCGGCGGAAAGAAGGGGCATATTTTTATCCTGGGGCGTAATGACTACAGTAGCCATCTGCATCAATCCCATGTTCATGCGCATGACGGATAAGTTTCCCAGGCCTTCAATATCATATTGCTCTACATGGAATTTCATGATTCCGTAGATATTCATCTCTTCGTAGTCGCCTACATCCACAGGGGTCATGGTGTAACTGCTGCGTAGTGTTTTCAGTGTCTCATCCACACAGTCATTCATGGCTTTTATATTTCTATTGGCATTGATTGTAACGAATAGTGCCAAAATCAAAATAAGTGCCAAAAAGGTGAATAAGATGGGATGCTTTTTTTTCTCTTTGTCGGGTTGGTGTTCGTCGTGCTTTCTCATATGTTTGTCTCCTTTATAAGTATAGGTGATAGGCAAAATCGGGAATAACTCTGAAAGCTTGTGTATATTATGCCAAACAATCAGAGAAAAAGCAATAATAAAAGCGAAATGTCTGACAAAGAGAGGGGGATAGCAGTGTGCGGTTTTCTACATCAAAAATACAAGAAAATACATGGCAACCAGGGTATGCCTGTGCTAAGATGAATTTTAAGATGAAATGTATCGGCTAATATGCAAAAGACGGTAAGGAGGATACATATGGACACGAAGAAACATTCAAAGATGGCCTGGTTATGGGAAAATATGAAGGGCTATCGGGTGATTTACATTGTGGGTATTTTGGGTACTATTGTATACAATGTGATGCAATTGACGGTTCCCTATATTACACAACATATTATCGATTTGTTTTTGACAGGAGAGGATGCGGCGGCCAATCTGGTAAATAAAAGGGAATTATTTTACCAGCTGATTATTGCTATGATTGTGCTGACCTTTGTGAGAACACTGATTGTATATCTGGTATGTATGGATGTGGAACATGTATCCCAGAAGGTGTTGTACCGGGTCAGAACACATCTGTTTGATAAGATTGAACGTCAGGATATGCAGTTTTACAATACTTATCGAACCGGTGATTTGATGACCCGTGTCACCGGAGACCTGGATGCAGTACGACACATGATTGCATGGGTTATCCGAAGCATTGTGGAGGCGTTGGCACTGTTTCTGGCTACGGCGGGATACTTTTTCTACATGGACCCGAGATTGGCATTGTCTATCTTGGCAATCTCTCCTTTTATCATGCTGATTATCGTACTGTTTAGAAACAAGGTGGCTCCCAGACATAAGGAGCTTCGTGAAAAGCTGTCTCATTTAAATACGGCAGCCCAGGAGAATATTTCCGGTAACCGTGTGGTAAAGGCTTTTGCCAGAGAAGACTACGAGATTCATAAATTTGACCAATGCAGTGTAGATTATGCGCAGACCAATAAAAAAACTGCCATGACATGGCTGGATTACTTTCCTTATATTGAGACCTTTGCTAATTTGATGCCGGTGGTTCTTTTGGTAGTAGGCGGTTTGTTTATTATAAACGGTCAGCTGACCATGGGTGAGTATGTGGCTTTCTCAGGACTTATCTGGGCGGTACAGAACCCCATGCGTATGTTGGGAAATATTATGAATGAGTTCCAGAGATTCTCTGCTGCATCCGATAAGGTAATGGAGATTTATTATTCTGAACCCCATATCGTGGACAGAGAGGATGCCATTGATTTGCCGGAGCGTTTCAAGGGTAAGGTGGAGTTTAAAAATGTCAGCTTCCAGTATGAGGATGGTATTTTACCTGTGTTGCATGACATTTCCTTTGTGGCCAACCCAGGAGAGACCATAGCTATCATGGGAGAAACCGGTTGTGGTAAGACTTCCCTGATCCAGCTGATTCCCAGGTTTTATGAACCTACCGAGGGACAGGTGTTGGTGGATGATATCGATGTAAATACCATGAAGCTGACCCAGCTTCGACATAATATCGGTCTGGCTACTCAGGATGTACTCTTGTATTCTGATACCATTGACGGAAATATTGCTTATGGTGATAGTAGTCTGACCAAAGAAGAAGTGGAGAAATTTGCCAAGTATTCTGCAGCTGCTAAATTTATCACCAGGATGCCGGAAGGCTACGACACCATTGTAGGAGAGCGTGGTGTGGGATTGTCCGGCGGACAGAAGCAAAGAATATCATTGGCCAGAGCATTGGCTGTAAAGCCTGCTATCTTGATATTGGATGATACTACTTCTGCTGTGGATATGGAAACAGAGAAGCAGATACAGCATAGTTTGAATGAACTGGATTTTCCTTGTACCAAGATTATTATTGCCCAGAGAATTTCTACCACGAAATTTGCAGATAAGATTCTGATTATCCGGGATGGAAGAATTACAGAGTCCGGTACCCATGAGGAATTGGTGGCACAAAAAGGCTACTAT
>JAFUKK010000056.1 GCA_017473665.1 Lachnospiraceae bacterium | reverse complement strand
GTTCTTTAACGCCTCCACTGCCGCATACTGGCTGGTGGTGGGAGCACACATAATGGCAAACTGGTGAATCTTGGTCATCTGCTGAATGATTTCCTTGGGACCGCAGGCATAACCCAGTCTCCACCCGGTCATGGCATAGGCCTTGGAGAAACCATTGATGAGAATAGTACGTTCCTTCATACCGGGCAAGCTGGCAATGGACACATGCTGGTCCTTGTAGCTCAGCTCTGCATAGATTTCATCACTCATAACATAAATATCATGCTTGATAATGACCTCTGCAATTGCCTCCAGGTCCTTTCGTTCCATAATGGCACCGGTGGGATTATTAGGGAAAGGCAATATCAATAGCTTGGTCTTCTCTGTGATAGCCTCCTCCAGTTCCTGAGCAGTGAGGCGAAATTCATTCTCTGCCTTCAAATCAATAATCACAGGAGTGGCACCTGCCAATATGGCACAGGGTTCATAGGATACATAGCTGGGCTGGGGTATCAACACCTCATCCCCGGGATTTATCATAGCCCGCAGCCCTATATCTATAGCCTCAGAACCGCCTACGGTAATCAACACCTCTCCCGCCCAGTCATATTGTACATCCATTCTTCTCTTCAAATAATTACAAATCTCCTGGCGTAGCTCCTTTAGGCCTGCATTGGAGGTATAGAAGGTCTTGCCTCTCTCCAGGGAATAAATACCCTCATCTCTTACATGCCAGGGAGTATCAAAATCCGGCTCGCCCACACCCAGAGAAATGGCATCGGGCATCTCTGCCACAATATCAAAAAATTTACGGATGCCCGAGGGCTTTATGTCAACTACTTTATCTGCCAAAGGATTTCTCATAGGGTAAACATCTCTCTTTCATCTTCTTTTTTCTGTCCCATGATAGTGCCGTGGTCCTTGTATTTCTTCAAAATGAAATGGGTAGCGGTACTAAGCACAGCCTCCAGGGTGGACAGCTTGTCCGATACAAAATTAGACACATCCCGCAGGGACTTGCCCTCCAGAATGAGCATCAAATCATAGCCCCCGGAAATCAGGTAAACACTATCCACCTCGGGATATTTGTAAATGCGCTCTGCAATGTGGTCAAAGCCCTCACCTCTCTGGGGAGTCACCCGGACCTCAATAAGCGCAGTTACCTTCTCTATGGAGGTCTTCTCCCAATTAATCATGGTATGATATCCACAGATAATACCCTCTGCTTCCATGGCTGCCAACTCATTGGCTACCGCTAGCTCATCCTGCCCCAGCATTGCAGCCAGTTCCTGCAAACCTATACGGCTGTTTTTCTCAATAATCGTAAGCAATTCTTCTCTCATATCCTGCCTGCCTTTCTATACACACTTATAAATTTCATCCGTCCGGGGCCGGTCCATGTAGCGGACCTCCTCACCATTTAATAGTATCCGGTCCTTAGTGTCTGTGGTATGACCCACTAGGGTAGCCGGAATTCCGGCCGTTTCCAAGGCCTCTACCAAGGCCTGTCCATCAGATGCTGCCATCACCAGACTGCCCCCTGACAATAATTCATAAGGATTACGGTTGCAATGCTCACACACCTCCACTGTCTCCTGACGCAAAGGAAGTGCTTTCATATCCACTGTCATACCTACCCCTGCTGCCTCTGCCAGCTCCCATAATGCAGCAAAAATGCCACCCTCTGAAGCATCATGCATGGCCGCTACGCCCTGCACCATGGCCACCCGGGCCTCCGCCCCTACGGACAGATACTTGTGAAAGCTCTCTGCTTCCTCTACCAAATAAGCAGGGTAACGGGACAACAAACTCTCCCGGTGCTCCCGGGCCAGCATGAAGGTGCCTTCCAGTCCAATCCATTTGCTCACCACAATGTCCATACCGGACTTCACTCCCGACAGCGGTACCCGGTCAACAGACACCTTACCATAACCGGTCAACACCACCATCACATCACTAAGCAGCTCCGTAATCCGGGTCTGACCTCCCATAATCTGTATTTCATATTTTTCTGCAAGAACCTCTGCTTCCTGCATAATAGATTTAATATCCGGCTCCTCCATATGGGTAGGTAGCAACAGGGTCAATTGGATACCCACAGCCTCTGCTCCCGATACCGCCAGATTATTCATGGTTTTTACCACCAATTGTTCCAAAGTCTTGGCCGGTGTTCTGTCCGGCTGCTCCTCCCCAACCCTTTTGACCTCTTCCTGTCCGGGGATGGTCACCGGAACCGGATTCACCTCTGCCCTATTGCCCAACCTTCCGGAATATTCCGGCAACATTAACCGTCCCTCCTGCATACAGGTAACGATGGCCTCTCCGGAAGAAAGCGCAAAAATGGCACAGTCTCCCCCTACACCTGTGCCACTTAACATTTCTTTTCTTCTTTTCCTAATGGGTTTTAACACGGAGCGCTTTAATACGCTTTCGGATACCTTGCCCACTTTCATATACTCTACCGGTCCTTTACCTAAATATCTGCAATTACCACCTGCTGGGCTGCACCCTGTAGCAGGGCAATCACATTTCTCACATGGTCAATACTACCGGTACCGATAGCTGCCATAATCTCATTATATGCATTAGGATCCCCTGTAGCTGTACCTACCACCGCTGTTCTGGGGGTCATCTTGTACTTGCTGCTGTTCACCTGTGTACGTTCTGTTTCCACACCATCCACAGTTACTACCTTCCAAAGCTTTGCCTTATAACCGATATGAGCACTCTCCTCCATGGAGATATATCCCAGATGCTTCGTATTATCTGCAATAATATTGTCAGTAGTAGGATTAATAACCTCCAATATTTCGCTTTCGTAAGTAACCACACGATTTTCCGGCCGATACTCTTTTCCGTACACATTAAAAGTAATGTGCTTATTTTTTACAAAACCCTCAATATATATAGGTGCCTCTGTATTGTTCACAAATTTAAAATCCTTACCGGCACTCTCCGCAATGGCTGCATCATTGGCAGGAGGTACGTAAGACACACTCATGGAATGATTGTATCTCTCAGTAATCTCCAATTCAGATAAAAGCACAGCATTATATAAAGTGGTAGTCACCTGACAGATACCGCCTCCCAGACTATCCACTACCTTGCCGTTTAAATAGGAGCCTGCCATGGCATAACCATTCTTTTCAGAAAAAGGTGTCACCAGCTCCAGAGCAGAAAACTCATCTCCGGGATATAAAAGTACACCATTAATCAACCGGCATCCGTTGGTCACATTGGCGGTTCGCTCCGCACCGGAGCTGGTAAAGGATGTGGTATAACTACCCATAATATCCTGTACCGCTGCCAGTTCCTCCACACTGCCTCTGGGCTGCTCCACGTCAATATCCAACTCAATCCGACAGGGAGCATAATCCCACTGTGTGGTGAGAAAATCATATACAATATCAATGGAGGTCTCCATGTCCAGGGCATAGCCTATCTGTCCCTCCACTACTTTAAATTCCTTATCTTCCTTTATCAGGGCAAAATCCACCGCAGCCTGATTATACTTCGTGGCCTCCTGTGCCAGAAAGTCATTGATGGCCTGCATATCATAATCAAACACCATGGTAAAATTCCTTTTGTCATTTTCCAGGTCCTTAATGGCCTTATAGCGCTCGATTACATTGCCCTTGGTGCCCAGTTCCATAGCCTCCTGAACCAATTCCTCATTGGCCCACTGCATACCCAGAGCCTCACCGGTAGTCTGCACCTGATTACCATTGGCCGCAATCAATGTAAGCTCCACCTGCTCCAGCTGCGCTGTATAGTCCTCCAATCGCTCAAGGACCTGCGCCCGGGTCAGGCCGGACATATCCATATTGTCAATATATACTCCGGTCTTCATTGTAGGCTCTTCAGCTGCCTGTACCGTTACCCCCGTAAGCAGTACATTCCCCATCAAAAGCAAACCGAAAAGGCCACTCTTCCATGCAAATTTCATATTGTGTCCCTTCGTTGAAATTTTACACCAAATATGCTAAAGTAGGAATAACCATAGCCAGCACCAAAATACCGATAATAACTGCAGATATTACTCGTCTGGTTTTTTTCTTGTAAATATTAAACATACTAACTCCTTGTTTTGAAATAGAATCCATACTCCAAACTCTGAAAGGATATTATATATGAAATTCCCCATTTTTGCAAGCTTTATCATCTTTGTGATAGTGGTAAAACATGCCATCAAAAAACAACAAAATTCCAAGCAAAATATTGAAGAATCCTTCTGGGACAGGGAGCGCAGATCCAACTCTGTCCGCAGGAAATCCTTAGAGGATCTGGACTATATCAAAATCCCTCTGGATGAGCTGCCTTTGGAGGTACTTACAGAGAACCCGGAAGTGGCCCAGTGCATCGCCACCATCAAGGAATTGGCAGACACTCCTATCGTAAATCTCACCGGCTACTCCAACACTGATTTAAAGCTGGAATATGGTACGGCCAATATTACCCAACTGTCCCAGTATGACCAAAGCTACACTCTTTTGGTATCCACCTTGCAAAAATGGGCTGAATATCTGTATCAAGCCGGATTTATGCAGGAAACCTTGCAAATCTTAGAATTTGCTCTCTCCACCGGCACAGATGTAAGCAAAACTTACTATCTGCTGGCAGAGCTCTACATCTCCCGTGGAGAACCTGACAAAATCACTCATTTGATAGAGATGGCCCAAGAACTGCGCTCCATCAATCGTTCTTCTATCGTCCGTACTTTGCAAGAATTTGATCAATCAGCCGACTAGTCTCGCTGCGAGTCATTTTATCCATATCCAACAGGGGGAGTCCGTCTTCTCCTAACTTTAGTGTATGCGCTTGTAACAGTCGACATAACTGTTCTTTTTGTGCTTTTGTGGCAGGGGTATCCCTTTTGATATTACATACCAATGGCTGGGGACCAAACATTGCTTCCTCCCCACCAAAACGGCCTGCCAGAATTTCATACAACTGCCCTGTGGCCCTGGCATCATCCAGCGCCCGATGAGCCTTATGAGGAATCTGAAAATATTTACACAAATATTCCAGATTCTTTTTTTCTGCCTCCGCCAGATACTTCCGGGCAATCTGAAGAGTATCCACCCCCATGGCCCGGTAGTCCTTTTTCGCATCCAAAGCAGCCTTTTTCACAAAAGCGTAATCAAAGGAAATCCGATGGCCCACCAGCACATCTTCGCCCAGAAATGCCAATAGCTCCGGCAACACTTCACCCATATCGGGGGCCTGTGCCAAATCGTCATCACAAATCCCTGTAAGCTCCACAATCCTTGGGTCCAGCCTCCTACCGGGATTCACAAAGGTGGAAAAGCAGTCCACCTCCTGCCCATGACAGACTCTCACTGCACCAATTTCGATAACACGGTCCCTCTTGGGATTTAGACCTGTAGTCTCCAAATCCAGACAAACATAGGTATCCATCGGGTATTTTTCTTTCTTTATTTTACTATCCATTCCAAACTCCATCCACCCATGCCACGCTGATTTGCCCACAGCTACTCTTTTGCAGACTTACTGTTCACTGCCCGGCGTGTTCTTTTGGCAAAATCCGGACACAGGCCTTGCAAAAAGCATTCCTCACACTTGGGGGTGGGAGCCTTACAAATCTCCCGCCCAAAGGTAATCAGGTGCATATTATATAAAATCCAATGGTCCTTAGGAAGTTCCTTCATCAGGTCAAACTCCACCTTTACCGGGTCATCGGACCTTGTCAGTCCTAATTTCTTAGAAATCCGCTTTACATGGGTATCCACCACAATACTGGGTTCCCCATATATATTGCCACGAATCACATTGGCAGTCTTACGGCCCACACCGGCCAATGCTGTCAATTCCTCCAGGGAGGAAGGCACCTGCCCATTATGATGCTCCAGCAAGGCTCTGCAACAGGCTATGATATTCTTTGCCTTATTATGATAAAATCCCGTAGAATGGATGTCTTCCTCCAGTTCTGCCAAATCTGCATTGGCAAAATCCTCTACACAGATATATTTCCGGAATAATGTCTTGGTCACAATATTTACCCGGGCATCGGTACACTGGGCACTGAGCATGGTAGCAATGAGCAGCTGCCAGGGAGTTTCATAATCCAGCGAGCATCTGGTATCCGTACCATAATAACTGTCAAGAGCATCTAAAATTGCCTTCGTATTTTTCTTCATGATTCGTCACCCTTTTCCTTATCCGTGCATATAATGGTCACCGCCGCCTCATAGGTCAAAGGATCTCTCTTTTGATAATCAAATAAAATATATCCTACGGGTTCTGGCACTGCCAATAATTGGTCCATCCCCTGTCTATCCCATACCGGGTAGAAAAAGGGCTCCAGATGCGTCATTTTACTCATTTGTTTCCAATCATAAGCACTATAAGCAGACAGATATTCCCGCTGCTCCTGCTCCCGCCGGTAAAAATCCTGAATGAACTGTTTTTCCTCCCTAAGCTCCCGGGCAAAAACCGGACGGCTCTTCAGATTTTCTCTCAAATACATATCATAGGTCAACAGCTCCCTATATAGAGCCAGCCGACCTCCGTCGTACTCCTCACAGAAATCCAACAAAATCTGATATCTATGGGCTCTGGCGGGACTATTCAGAAAATATCCCTTACGGTCAAAGTACTCCGCCATTTGCTCATACATCCGGAAGGGCGAATCAAAGACCTGCTCCAATACAGGTAGGGTGTGGGTGTATTGATTGGAATTGTAATAAAGCTCCAACACCTCTTCTATAGTCTTTAACTTGCGTAACTGTGCATAGGTCAGCCACTTGGTATAAAGCACCTCATAGGGAGGTCGCTCCAGGTAGGCCAAACCATACTCTGATGTTTTTTCCTCCATGGGCGAACCCTTCAATACCTTCAAAAAGCCCAGCTGCAGTTGCTCCGGTCTCATGGCATATACCCTGTCAAAAGAACGTCCGAAGCTGTCATAATCCTCCAAGGGCAATCCTGCTATCAAATCCAGATGCAGATGAATATTTTTTCCCTTATGCAAAGATGCCACAATCTGCTGAAGCCGTTCCATATCCATCCGGCGGTTAATGGCCTGCAAAGTATCTTCATTGGCGGTCTGAACACCGATTTCCAGCTGTGCCAGTCCCGGACGCAGAGAGTTTAACAATTCAATTTCGTCCTCCCGCAGAATATCTGCAGCGATTTCAAAATGAAAATTTGTCACCCCATTGTCGTGGTCCCGCAAATAACGCCATATCTCCATGGCATGTGTATGATTACAATTAAAGGTCCTATCCACCAGCTTTACCTGTGGCACCCGGTGATCCAAAAAGAACTGCAGCTCCTGCTTCACCTTATCCATGCTACGGAATCGTACCTGCTTATCTATAGCGGACAAACAATAGCTACACCCATAGGGGCAGCCCCTGGCAGTTTCATAATAAACAATCCGATGGGTAAATGCGTCCAAATCCTCATAAATAAAAGGAATCTCATCTAAATCCAAAAGCTCCCTGGTGGGGGTATAACCGCTACGAAGACAAAGGCCCGGTATCTGCTTCAGGGATATTACCGGGCAGGTCTTATCCTCCGCCTCTTTCATACCCGGGCAGCTTTCCTGACCCTCCAGG
The DNA here is from genome assembly GCA_017473665.1 of Lachnospiraceae bacterium. GTDB lineage: Bacteria > Bacillota > Clostridia > Lachnospirales > Lachnospiraceae > Acetatifactor. The sequence goes on along the minus strand of JAFUKK010000056.1, from coordinate 1,309 downwards.
TATTGATAGTAGGTTACCAGATCGCAGAAAGTGGCCTCTCCCTCTCCCACCATAATACCGGTGACACAGGGATATTTGGCCAGTAACTCCGGCCCATCATGGGAAACCTCCGGTCCTCCCAGCCATATCCGGGTACGAGGCAACAGCTTAGGTAATTCTACCAATAACTCCTCTATCATCTGCCAGTTCCAGATATAACAGGAGAACCCTATCACATCCGGTTGCTGTCGCCAGATATCCTCCAATATCTCCAACTTGTTCTGGTTGATAGTATATTCTGCAATATCTATGGATGGCGCATCGTCCGGATACTCTGCCCTTTCCTTATCAGACAAGTGTTTCTCTGTATATGCCCTCAGACTGTATACCGCCGGATTAGAATGAATATATTTGGCATTTACTGCAACCAATAAATATTTCATAGCCTTTCCTTCCTACAGTTTCCGGGGACCGTCCCCGATTTCTACCACATAAAAGTCAGCAGCATAACCGATTTTCTCCAGATAGGAAGCACCCACCTGCGCAATAAAAGTATCCACTGCCTGATTCTCTACAATACTGACACTACAGCCTCCAAAGCCTGCACCGGTCATACGGGAGCCAATCACTCCTTTCACCTGCCAGGCTGCCTCCACCAATGTATCCAACTCTAATCCGGTTACTTCGTAATCATCCCGCAGGGACACATGGGAAGCATTCATCAGTTTGCCAAAACCGGTGATATCTCCTGCTTTCAAAGCCTCTACCGCCTGCAGGGTCCGTCGGTTCTCATACACTGCATGCCGTGCTCTTTTCATCAGTACTTCATCCCCAATCACTGCCTTGTGCTCCTCAAACGCTGCTTCATCCAACTCACCCAAAGAAGCAATGTCCGTCACTGTCTGCAATGCTGCCAGGGCAGCTTCACACTGACTGCGTCGCTCGTTATATTTGGAATCACCCAGGCCGCGCTTCTTATTACTGCAGGCAATAACGATTTTAGCATTATCCAGGGTGATGGGTGCGTACTCGTATTGCAAGGTAGCAGTATCCAAAAAGATGGCTGCATCCTCCCGTCCCATAGCAATGGCAAACTGATCCATAATTCCACAATTTACTCCATTAAACCGATTCTCCGAGTACTGTCCGATGAGCGCCAGGTCCTGATTACTCACATCAAATCCAAATAAATCTTTCAAGATAAATCCGGTGAGCACCTCCACGGATGCAGAGGAGGACAGGCCGGAGCCATTGGGAATATTGCCATAGAGCATCAAATCCAGACCACAGGGTAACTTCATCCCTTTCTCCTGAAAGGCCCACATTACAC
>JAFUKK010000055.1 GCA_017473665.1 Lachnospiraceae bacterium | reverse complement strand
TTCAGATTGGTTACATTATCATCTACAATCAATACCTTGGCATCCGGTGCGGTAAATCGGATAGCTGCTGCATTTTTTTCGTTCAGATTGACTATGTACTTTTCATTATTCAACACGGAAGCAATAGACAAAACATAAAAAGGCTTGTACAGACACTTAACATGCTTGGGCAGGGTAATAGCATTATTCTTATCCTGAATTACTACCACATCCAGCTTTTCCGCAAGGGAATTGAAGTATTCCTTGTCACTGCAATATTCCTCCCGCGCAATAATACAGTGCGTAAATCCTTCCGTAAGAATATCTCTCTTCAGTTCCTCCCGGTCTCTGAATAACTGTGAGTAAATTCCAAATTTCTCAGTAGCCTCTTTTATGAGAAATCTATATTGTTTGGCAATTCTGGGATGTCCATACTTACTCATATTCAGATGTATTGCCACCCGAACCTTATGCGCATCCTTTACAAAAATAAAGGGTTTGTTATCAGAAACCTTCAAGGGAATTACAAATTTAAATTCGGAACCCTCTCCATAGGTACTATTTACATTGATAAAACCACCCATCTTAGCCACTAATCTCTTAGAAATAGCCAGACCCAGTCCCGTTCCCTCTACAGAACGGTTCTTTTTGGTATCCACCTGCTGGAAACTGGTAAACAGACGCTCCAGATTCTCTTCAGAAATACCGATACCCGTATCCTTTACGGATACATTCAAGTTAATACCGTAGCTGTGACGACTGTAGGTCACCTTTAATCGGACACAACCTTTATTGGTAAATTTCACCGCGTTAGTCACCAGATTAATCATAATCTGCTTGATACGGACCTCATCACCAATCAATCCTCTGGGAATACTGGGATCTACCCGGGCAATGATTTCAATATTTTTATCCCCTTTTCTGGTATAGGCCATGTTCATTACGTCATTGATGGTAGAACCAATATTAAAGGGTTCCTCTATCAACTCTGCTTTTCCTGATTCAATCTTGGAGAAATCCAGAATATCATTGATGATGGATAGCAGACTTCTACCGGAATTCTGGATATTAAAGCAGTTCTCCCGTACCTCTTCACTAATGTCCTCCCGGAGAATCAACTCACACATACCCACGATGGCATTCATGGGCGTACGAATCTCATGGGACATATTGGCTAAAAAGTCTGATTTGGACCGTTCTGCATTTTGAGCCTTGTCCACAATGGTTTTCAATTCTACCGCATTTTCGTTCATGCGATATACATAGAAAGTCATAAACCCTTCCATAAAGGCCAAAGCAATCATTTTTACAATGAAATCAATGATATACTCCCAGGACCCAAAGGATACAGTGCCTAAGAAAAAAGCATGAATTACCATTATCCCCACGGTCCACCCCATCATCGATACCAGCAAATGAAGTCTCATGTAAAAAGAGCACAGTATGGAAAAAACACATATAACGATAATGGTAATATTCAAATCCCGGGATAAACAACTGTACAGGAAAATATCCAGCATGGACACTATCAAATAAGTATTGGCCTGGGTCTTTTCGCTTACCCTTTTATAGAACGTAGTAACAGACAGTATTACTGCCATTATAAGTACATATATATTTACCCAGCCATCCCAATGAAAGGCAATGGAATTAAACAATATTAATCCCAAAAAAATCATACCTACGGCATATGTTATATAGCAGTAATATTTCTTTTTATATTCTTGTGTATTGCTCATGCGACACCTCTTTCATCCAATGTAAGTCTAGAACCCTTTTCCTACTCAGGAATCAAGTACAAAACCTTGGTTCAACATTTCAAAGAATATTTCTATCAATTGGGGATCGAATTGGGTGCCCCGTCCCTTACGTAATTCCTCATACACCACATCATCCGGTAAACGGTCACGATATGCTCTGTTGGATGTCATAGCATCATAGCTATCCGCAATGGCAATAATCCTGGCCTCAATAGGAATATCTTCTCCCGCCAATCCTGTAGGATATCCTCTTCCGTCATAACGCTCATGATGATATAATGCACCATAATACAAATGATGAATGGTACGGATATTTTTCAGAATATCTCCTCCCACAGAGGAATGTCTTTTTAATATGGCATATTCTTCGTCCTTCAGCGGCATGGGCTTATTCAGTATCTCATCGGGTACACCTATTTTACCGATGTCATGCATCAGAGCCATATAGTTCAACCCTTTTACCCTTTCCTCATCCCAGCCTAAGCGCTTGGCTATCTCCACGGAACATAGGGCTACCCTGTCAGAATGTCCGCTGATATAAGGGTCCTTGGCCTCAATGGTCTTGGCTATGGCCATAATGGAATTCAGCGTAATCAGCTCCACCTGCTTGGTTTTTTCCTCCAGCTTGGCTTCCAGATCGTTACGCAAGTCATGCAATTCCAGAATACGGCTGATACGACTCTTCATTACCTGGGGCACAAAAGGCTTGGCAATAAAGTCATCTGCTCCGTCAGAAAGACACCGGGCTTCTGTCTCAGGGGATGCATCTGCTGTCAGAAATATAATGGGTATTTTGGTCCAGGATTCATTGGCGCGAATACGCCTCATGGTCTCCCAACCATCCATTTCCGGCATATTAATGTCCAACAAGATCAAGTCAGTATGTTTCTTTTCCAAAAACTGAAGCGCTTGTGCACCGGATACCACAGGTGTCACATTATACTCCTCCGAAAGCTCCTGCTTTGCCATAACAAGATTCGTCTTATTGTCATCTACAATAAGTATGTGCTTCATAGGCATTACTCCTCTTTTGTGCATTCATTTCCGATATTATTTATATCTTTTATCATACCACATATTGTCCGGAGATTAAAGTTTGAAATTAAGAATCAGTAAAAAAAGATGGTACTTTCGTACCATCTTTTAATTACCCTTTTGTAACTACCGCAATTTCATTAAAATCCTATCTAGCTTTTCTATATCATCCTTTGCAAACAATTTTTCATCCACACAAAACCGCTTTGATACGAAAGAAATTTCAACCACTTTTTTCTTTGAAAAGAGTGCCCGAAGTCCTAACAGAATGCAGAGCACAACAACTGTATTTACCACATAATCTGTCCAACCGGTATCTGCAAAGAAAAAGATATCACTAATTTTTCCTGCAATCATATCTACAATTTCCAATAACACCGCCAATGCCAAAAAGAGCAACGTCTTTTTCGGAGAACGCTTACACAGTGTTGCCAGTCCTACATATTCTTTAACAGGACAACTACCGTTTTGGGTCTTGGACTTGCGGAACTCCTTATTTACAAGATAGGAAAAATGTCCTTGGATTGCAAACTGTTCATCCGTAACT
>JAFUKK010000054.1 GCA_017473665.1 Lachnospiraceae bacterium | reverse complement strand
TAAATGACCGGGTTCCCGATGCGGCTCCCAGCTTTTGTATGCGTAATTTCAAGGTGGCAGGAAGAATGATGAAGGAGAAACGGGAAAAGAAGGATTTTGTGCCCCCCGTATATTCCTTCCGTGGCTTTAATGCCCTGCCGGACCCGGTAAAGGGCATGGAGGATGATAAATTCTACGGCTTTGTATTCCAGGATAGCGATTTTGCCAAGTGGATAGAAGCGGTGGGATACTCCCTGACGGTGCATCCCGATGAGGAACTGGAAAAAATTGCCGATGAGGCCATTGATATCGTGTGCGCTGCCCAGGCGGAAAACGGTTATCTGGATACCTACTATATTATCAATGGCATGGACCGGATTTTTACCAATCTGAGAGACCATCACGAGCTGTATTGCTTCGGACATCTGGTGGAAGGTGCAGTGGCATACTATCAGGCCACCGGCAAGGATAAGCTGCTGAATGCGGCTCGCAGATACGGTGATTTTATTTGTGAGTATTTCGGCCCCGAGGAAGGAAAGTGTAAGGGGTATCCGGGACATGAGATTGCAGAAATGGCATTGGTGCGTCTGTATGAGGTCACAGGGGATATGAAATATCTGAATCTCAGCAGTTTCTTTATCGACCAGAGAGGTACCAGACCCTACTATTTTGGTGAAGAGCAGAAGGCACTGGCCCTTCATGAAGGCCGGGAATATCACGGTACGCCTGATGATTTCGGACGCCAGGACTATTATCATCAGGCCCATAAGCCGGTGCGGGAGCAGGATGAGGCAGTGGGCCATGCGGTGAGAGCGGTGTATCTGTACAGTGGTATGGCAGATGTGGCCCGTATCCGCGGAGATGAGGAGTTATATCAGGCTTGCCGCAGACTGTGGGACAGTATTGCAGATAATAAGCTGTATATTACCGGTGGTATCGGTGGCACCCATATGGGCGAGGCTTTTTCCTTCCCCTATGATTTGCCTAATGATACTGCTTATTCTGAGACTTGCGCAGCCATCGGATTGGTATTTTTTGCCCGCAGAATGTTGGAGATAGAGGCAGACCGCAGATATGCAGATGTAATGGAGCTGGCACTTTATAATACAGTGTTGGCAGGTATGGCATTAGATGGCAAGAGCTTTTTCTATGTAAATCCTCTGGAAGTAAATCCCCTGGCCTGTGCCCGGGATGAGCGGAAGTGGCATGTAAAGAGCAACCGTCAGAAGTGGTTTGGCTGCGCCTGCTGTCCTCCCAATATTGCCCGTATGGTATCCTCTTTAGGCTCCTATATTTATACTGTGGGAAATGATACCCTATATACCCATCTGTACGTAGGCAGCGGGGTGCAATTTGAGGCAGATTTATATGACCCGGCACAGCGTACCCGTGACATCCAAAAGAGTCTGATGGAGATGGAAGTACAGGCGGGTATGCCCTGGGATGGCAAGGTAAAGGTGCAGCTCCATGGGGAGCAGCCCGTACAACATACGTTGGCTTTCCGCATTCCCGGATGGACGGTGGAAGAGCAGGTAGAGATTACTGTTAGCCGTAAGGACGCCGGTTCTCTTAAAGTAAAGCTTGCAGGAGGAAAGGCAACTCTTGCTGCAAAAGAGGACACTCTTTCTGTATGGATGGAGCAGGGATATCTGTATTTGCAGGGAATTTGGCAGGATGGAGACAGCTTGACTTGGGATATGCCCATGCCCGTATGTGCAGTGGCAAGTCATGCACAGGTGAGAGAAAATCAAGGTAAGGTGGCACTGCTCAGAGGACCCATCTGCTATTGTATGGAGGAAGCCGATAATGGCAAGAATCTACAGCTGCTTTCCGTGCAGAAGGAAGCCTTGCTGGATGCTGCCGGAAAAATCCGTTTGGAGAAAAATGTAGAATTGGGCCATGAGGTGGTACTATTGAAGGTACCCGGAAGCAGACAGCCCGAAGATGCAGCGGAGAAGGAGGCAAAGGGTTATGGTGCTCTTTACCATACATTTAAAGAACACTGCAGCGAAGCTGCGGAGCTCACCTTCCTGCCCTATTATGCATGGAATAACCGCGGAGAGGGCGAAATGGCCGTGTGGGTTTCCTATACATAAAAGAATATTGGATTGAGGCATATGAATCGGGCCGGAGCATTGAGAAATGCTCCGGCTCTTTGGTGTTACTAATATTCAATAGGGAGCAAAGGCCTTCTTTTTTGAATGGCTATGTTACAATGGGAGTGAAAATTTGAACTTTCTCCTGATTTCGAGAGAAATAAATTGATATAATCCATTGTTTAGTATATACTATGTATATACTAAACGTGAGGAGGTTTTTAGATGCAAGCACAAGTAAAAGAATGGGGTAATAGTCAAGGAATCAGATTACCAAAAGAGGTATTGAAAAGTGCAGGGATTGCATTGAATGAGATTTTAGATGTTACAGTATCGAATGGGGTAATTACTTTAGCGAAACCTTTTCGTCATAAAACATTGGAAGAAAGGGCGGCCGAGTTTGATGGAAAGTTAATGCTGGATGGCGAATATGATTGGGGTGAACCTGTCGGAAGAGAGGTATGGTAATGGAATTGCTGCATCAAGGAGATATTCTTAAAATTGAAAAAATAAAACATCCCGTATTAGTAGTTAGTAAGGATTTCTTTAATTCCAGTGGTGAAATAATAGGATGTCCAATTATCACTAATTCCATTCCCGGACCACTTCATATTTGGATGGCGACGGAAGAAAATCAAGGTTATATACAGTGTGAAAAACTTGCACTGTTGGATATGTCTGTCCGAGGATATAAGAAAGTGGATAGTTTGCCAATTGCAGAAATAATCAATGTATCTGATGCTATTCAGGGAATTTTTGAATACATTTGATAAGAGGTCTAATTAAGAGAAAGATTTGAAATTGAGCATGAGCCATGCACAGATAAACCGAATTGGCTGATGGAAGCTTGCTCACAAAAGTATGCTTTACGGTTTGACTGCATACGGCGATGCCGTACGTGAGAAAGAAGCTCGAAGGGCGGATTCTAAATGAAGCATGGCGGAACAGAGAAGAAAACTTGAATTTCACGGAGGTTTTGATATGAATAGTGAAGAATACATAAGATTAAGGAAAATGTTTATTTTTGGAATAGTAGTATCACTTATAACTGTATTTGGTGGAGAAGTTCCGATTGGATGGGTTGTCAATCCAGAAGCAGAGAATGAGATTTATTCAATGATATTAGGCTATGCGTCGTTATCAGTGCCACAATTAGCAAGTGGAGTGTTTTTTGGTGGTATAGGAATACCATTGCAATATTATGGGTATAAAGCGATAGCAGAAATAATTGAAAAAAGTGATTGTAAGAAATGTGCAAAATTAACGGAAATAGGTGCAAAGGCTATTGCATTTGGTGGAGGAATAGTTCATGTGATATGTATAGCTCTGATGTATATTTGTAAATTGGAATGTTCAAATACTATGACTGAGTTACCACAAAATGTTATAGATTTTACATTATGGTTAGTGTTACCATTTAGTGCTGTGTTCATGACATTATATAGTGTTATGACAATAGCGATAGCAATTCCTGTTATTAAGGGTAAAACGATTTTTCCTAAATGGGCAGTTGTTTTCAATCCATTAGCTACCAAAGTACTCATACCTATTATTGCCGTATTTTTGCCAAATACCAAAATAGTCAACGCTTTAAATATGGCAGATATGGGGATTGGTTCTTTAATAACTTTTGTGGGATTGTTGATACTATTTGATAAGTGTCAGAAAAGAGAAGCGTAAATTTCAGTTTGGTCGCGAGTATGCCGGTAATCAGAAGTGAATAGAAAATGACTTACCCGAAGTCGAATTTGGTAAATAAAGGTTGTATGTGCGTGTTGTAAGAAAAGAACATGCGGCAGAGGGCGAACTGGTGGATGAAATCATCCGTTTATAAGCAGAATAGAAGCTTTTTTTCAGGTCGGTGGAAAAGTGTTGAACTTTCCCACCGACTTTTCATTGTCTACTTGATTTTTTGTCAAAAATTCAGTACAATCATAGGTAGTGTGTATAGTGAAACTATACATAATTTTTTAGGGAGGTAACATACATATGTTATATATCGGTATCGATTTAGGTACATCCGCAGTAAAGTTACTGTTGATGGACGGTGAAGGAAACATCAAGAATATCGTTTCCAAGGAATATCCCTTGTATTTCCCCCATCCCGGTTGGTCAGAGCAGAAGCCTGAGGACTGGTATGCACAGACCATGGAGGGTATCAAGGAACTGATTAAGGATGCAGACAAGAGCCAGGTAGCTGGTATCAGCTTTGGCGGCCAGATGCACGGTCTTGTAATTCTGGATAAAGAGGACAACGTTATCCGTCCCGCTATTTTGTGGAACGATGGTAGAACCTACGAGGAGTGTGACTACCTGAACAATGTGATCGGTAAGGAGAAGCTGTCTGAGTACACTGCAAATATTTCCTTTACCGGATTTACTGCTCCCAAGATTCTCTGGGTAAAGAACAAGGAGCCCGAGAACTTTGCAAAGATTGAGAAGATTATGCTTCCCAAGGACTACATTGCATACAAGCTGACCGGCGTACATTGTACCGATGTATCCGATGCTTCCGGTATGTTGATTTTCGATGTAAAGAATCGTAAGTGGTCCAAGGAGATGTGCGATATCTGTGGCATCAGCGAGTCCCAGCTGGCTAAGTGCTATGAGAGCTATGAAGCAGTTGGTACTGTATTACCTGCTATCGCTGATGAACTGGGTATCCCCCACAATGTAGTGGTAGCTGCAGGTGCCGGCGACAACGCGGCAGCAGCAGTTGGTACCGGTACTGTAGGCGACAATATGTGTAATATTTCCCTGGGTACCTCCGGAACCATTTTCATTTCCTCCAAGAACTTCGGCGTGGACAAGTACAATGCACTGCATTCCTTCGCGCATGCTGATGGCAAATATCACTTGATGGGTTGTATGCTGAGCGCAGCTTCCTGTAATAAGTGGTGGATGGATGAAATCATCCGTACCAAGGATTACCCTGCAGAGCAGAAGGGTGTTGAGAAGTTAGGTGAGAACCATGTATACTTCCTGCCTTATCTGATGGGTGAGCGTTCCCCTCACAACAATCCTAACGCAAGAGCTACCTTTATCGGTATGACCATGGATACTACCAGAGAGGATATGACTCAGGCTGTTCTGGAAGGCGTTGCATTTGCACTGCGTGATTCCTTAGAAGTAGCTAAGAGCCTTGGTATCAAGCTGGAGCGCACCAAGATCTGCGGTGGTGGTGCAAAGAGTCCCCTGTGGAAGAAGATGGTTGCCAATATCCTGAATCTGAAGGTAGATGTAATCGAGAGCGAGGAAGGTCCTGCTCTGGGTGGCGCTATGCTGGCAGCAGTAGCTTGCGGCGAATACAAGTCCGTAGAAGAAGTAGCTGCTAAGATTGTAAAGATCGTGGACACTGTAGAGCCCGATCCCGAATTGGTTGCTAAGTACGATGAGCGTTATGCACAGTTCAAGGAGATTTATCCTGCTTGCAAGCCCGTATTTGACATTATTACAAAATAATTTTAGAAAGGAAATAAAGGGATGAAGATTTTATCAGTAAATGATCCTGCTTTCAAAAAGTACGGAAAAGTAATCGATAATGTAGATTTCACTGAATTGGTAGAAGCTCTGAAGAAGACCCCCGTTCCCGAAGGTGTTGTGTATGAGCCCAGCGTAGCTGAGCTGGAAGCTACCTCCGCAATGAAGGCTCTGAGCGAAGTAACCTACGGTGAGATGCCTATTCAGATTGGTTATTGTAACGGTCATAACTGCATGCTGAATGCACTGGAGTATCACAGAGATTCTGAAATCAATGTGGCTGCTACCGATGCCATTCTGATGCTGGGTACTCTGGCAGATGTAGAGGCTGACTTTACTTATGACACCGCAAAGGTTGAGGCATTCTTACTTCCTGCAGGTACTGCAGCAGAAGTATATGCTACTACTCTTCACTACGCACCCTGCGGAGTGGACGGTAATGGTTTCCAGGTAGCTATCGTGTTACCTAAGGGCACCAACTATCCTTTAGCTACCAAGCATACTGCTGTAGCAGCTGATGGTAGCGCACCCAATGAGGATGCACTGATTACTGCTGTAAACAAATGGTTAATCGGCCACGCTGAGGGCGGTCTGGATGCAGGCAGCTTCTTAGGCTTAAAGGGCAAGAACCTGAATGTAAACGAGTAATCGTACACATAGGAAATTATTAAATTTCACATATTTTAAGGAGGATTTACCCCATGATTAATTTACCTAAAGTAAAAATTGGTATTGTTGCAGTAAGCCGTGACTGTTTCCCTGAGAGCTTATCTGTAAACAGAAGAAAAGCATTAGTTAAGGCTTATGCTGATAAGTATGGTATGGATGACATCTATGAGTGTCCTATCTGTATCGTAGAGAGCGAAGTACAGGCTGTTCAGGCTGCTAAGGATTTGAAGGAGCAGGGATGTAACGCAATGTGCGTATACCTGGGCAACTTCGGTCCCGAGATTTCTGAGACCTTACTGGTTCAGATTTTCGATGGCCCTGCAATGATCTGTGCAGCTGCAGAAGAGAGCCAGAACGACCTGATGGATGGCCGTGGCGATGCTTACTGTGGCGTTCTGAACGCAAGCTACGCTATGAAGCTGCGTAACGTAAAGGCATATATCCCTGAGTATCCTGTAGGTACTGCTGAGGAATGTGCAGATATGATTCATGAGTTCGTACCCATGGCAAGAGCTATCGTTGGTATGAGAAGCTTAAAGATTATCTCCTTCGGTCCCAGACCTTCCAACTTCCTGGCTTGTAACGCTCCTATTAAGCAGCTGTACAACTTAGGTGTTGAAATCGAAGAGAACTCCGAGCTTGACCTGTTCGAAGCATTCAAGAACCATGCAGGCGATGAGAGAATCCCTGCAAAGGTTAAGGAAATGGAAGCTGAGCTTGGCGCAGGCAACAAGAAGCCCGAAGTATTAGAGAGACTGGCTCAGTACGAGTTAACCTTACTTGACTGGGTAGAAGCTCACAAGGGTTGCAAGGAATATGTTGCTATCGCTGGTAAGTGCTGGCCTGCATTCCAGACCCAGTTCGGTTTCGTACCTTGCTACGTAAACAGCCGTCTGACCGGTATGGGTATCCCCGTATCCTGTGAAGTAGATATCTACGGCGCACTGTCCGAGTTCATCGGTACCTGCGTAAGCCAGGATGCTGTTACTCTGCTTGACATCAACAACTCTGTACCTGCAGATATGTACAAAGAGTCTATCGCAGGTAAGTTTGATTACACCCATAAGGATACCTTCATGGGATTCCATTGTGGTAATACCTGTTCTTCCAAGCTGGCATTCTGCGAGATGAGATATCAGAAGATCATGGCTAGAAACCTGCCTGAAGAGGTTACCCAGGGTACTCTGGAAGGTGACATCGCTCCCGGCGAAATCACTTTCTATCGTCTGCAGTCTACTTCTGATTGCAAGCTGCGTGCTTACATTGCAGAAGGTGAAGTACTGAACGTTGCTACCAAGTCCTTTGGTGCTATCGGTGTATTCGCTATTCCTGAGATGGGACGTTTCTATCGTCACGTACTGATCGAGAAGAACTATCCTCATCATGGTGCAGTAGCATTCGGTCACTTCGGCAAGACTCTGTTCGAGATCTTCAAGTTCGTAGGTGTTCCTGTAGAAGACCTGAACTACAACCAGCCTAAGAGCTTACCTTATCCTACCGAGAATCCTTGGGCATAATTGGTAAGTAAAAACTGAAAAAATTGATTGCATTCTTTGATGTAGTCGTATATACTCGAAATTCGGGTGGTTTACCACCCGGGTTTCGAGTTTTTTAATGCGGATAGGGAGAAAAAGATGACAAAGGATTTGACCACGGGTTCCCCCATGAAATTGATACTGGGATTTTCAGTGCCTCTTTTATTTGGATTTTTGTTTCAGCAGTTCTACAATCTGGTGGATACTATTATTGTAGGCAGATTTCTGGGGGTGGATGCCTTAGCGGCAGTAGGCTCCACCGGTTCCCTGAACTTTTTGATATTAGGTTTTTGCATGGGTATTTGTAATGGTTTTTCCATTCCGGTTTCCCATAAGTTTGGAGCCAAGGATTATGTAGGTATGAGAAAGACAGTGGCCAACGGTATTTGGCTGGCGGTGGGCTTTGCCGCTGTATTTACTGTGCTGACGGCTGTATTTTGCCAGGAGATGCTGGTATGGATGAAGACCCCGGCGGATATTCTGGAGACGGCATATACTTATATTCTGGTAATTTTTCTGGGTATTCCGGCTTCCTTCCTGTACAATATGCTCTCCGGTATTATCAGAGCCCTGGGGGACAGTAAGACGCCGGTTGTGTTTTTGATTCTATCCTCCTTTATCAATATTGGTTTAGATTTGTTTTTCATCATAAATCTGCACATGGGTGTATTTGGTGCTGCACTGGCGACAGTCATTGCCCAGCTGGTGTCCGGTATCGGTTGTCTCATCTTCATGATTAAGAAATTCGAGATTCTTCATATTCGGAAGGAAGAGTGGAGATTGGAGCCTGCTATGCTGAAGGCACTCTGTGGTATGGGTATCCCCATGGGCTTGCAGTATTCTATTACCGCTATCGGTTGCGTGATTTTGCAGGCGGCTACCAATACCCTGGGCTCCGCAGCAGTAGCGGCGGTGACAGCGGCAGGGCGCATTACCGGATTTTTGGCCTGTCCTTTTGATGCCATGGGCTCTACCATGGCTACCTACGGTGGTCAGAATGTGGGGGCAGGGCAGCTGGACAGATTGGGGAAGGGGCTCAAATCCTGCGTGCTGTTGGGGGCCGGTTACTCTGTCATAGCATTACTTGTCAGCATTCTTTGGGGTGATAGTCTGGCTATCCTGTTCGTAGAGGAAGCAGAACGGGCCATTGTAGCGGATGTACAGACCTTTCTGATTATCAATACCATTTGCTATTTCCCGTTGGCGTTGGTAAATATAATCCGGTTCCTAATACAGGGTATGGGATTCCCCACCTTTGCTATTTTGGCAGGTGTATTTGAAATGATTGCCCGGTCAGCTGCAGGCATCTGGCTGGTGCCTGCACTGGGATATTTCGGTGCTTGTATCGGAGGACCGTTAGCCTGGATACTGGCAGATGTGTTCCTGATTCCGGCATATTTCCGGGTAAGTAAGCAGTTGAGAAGGAGAATGGATAACAATATGTAATAAAAAACGCCCGAAAACACGGGCGTTTTTGCATGAATAAATTTGGGCAAAAAATGTTTAAATATGGTTCACGGGAGTGATTTTTACTATCTTACGGTCGTAGGTCACCAGTCCGTTTACCTCCTCCTCAATATCGGATACCTGAGTATATACGGCGCCGCTAAGTCCCTGCGCTACCAAGGGCAGTAACTGCTTTGTAATCAGTTCGTGATAATCCCGGTTCAAATCCTCCACATGTTCATATTTCCGATAACCGTATACCCGGTCCACACTGGAGTGCTCCGGGATATGGCAGGCATAGCCACCGTATTCAGAGATGCAAAAGGCCCGCCAGGACTGCTTTTCCACCTTTAGCTTTCGGAAATAATTGTGCACACTGCGGAAGTCTCCGGCCTTCTGGTCAAACCATCCGCTGGCATGGTCCACCAAACGGGTAGGGTCCTGATGTGCTACATTTTCAGCAATGCGGGCTGCGTCAAACTGTCCCCAGGCTTCATTAAAGGGGACCCATACGGCCAGAGAGGGCACATTGTATAAGTGGTTGATGGTTTCCTTGCATTCTTCTTCGTAGAAGTCCCGGCCTGCCTGACTATCCCTGGAAAAGAGCTTCCGATGCTTGGTGTCCTTAATCAGTCCGTTTAGGAAGGGGGCCACCGTAGGCAGGTAACACACAAAGGGCATCTTGGGGCTGCCGCCGCCGTTTACCATATCCTGCCATACAATCATACCCAATCGGTCACAGTGGTAGTACCACCGCAAGGGCTCTATTTTGATATGCTTTCGTATCATATTAAAGCCCAGGTTTTTCACCAGCTCAATATCATAAATCAGTGCCTCATCTGCCGGAGCGGTCATAAGACCGTCAGGCCAGTAGCCCTGGTCCAGAATGCCGTGAAGGAATAGGGGCTCGTGATTCAAGCAAAAGACAGGAGCCAACAGGTCGTTGTCTTCAATGGTAAAGCATCTCATGGCGAAATAGCTGCTTACCCGGTCCTCCTCTGTGATGATTTGTAAAGGATACAAATAGGGCTCCTCCGGGGTCCAGGACATAAAATCGCCATCTGAAAAATGGATTTCCAGAGTAGTCACTGTGGATCCGTCCCCGGTTACCATGTGATTTATCATCTCAAAGGAGGTATTTGCCAAAGCATGCATTTCCTCCAGACTGTTTTCTTCTCTGTATTCGCAAGTAGCTTCTCCTACCCGTACAGTCAGGCTTTCAAAGGGGGCATTGGAATGGATACGCAGTTCTACGGAAGCATCTTCATAGCAAGGGGTGATGGTCAGTTTTTCCACATACCGTTCCGGTACCCATTCATACCAGACACTTTGCCAGATACCGCTTTGGGGGGTATAGAACATGCCGCCACGCTTCAGTGTCTGCTTTCCTCTGGAATAATAATTGGTATCCGTTCCGTCCAGGACCTTTACCTGAAGTAGTAGTGGTTCGTCCTGTACATGCTCCGTAATATCCAATGAAAAAGGCAGGTATCCGCCTTTGTGCTCCAGGACTTCCTTGCCGTTTATATACACGGTGGCTTTCTGATCCACCGCTCCAAAGTGTAGGATGCAATGCTTTTTCAGCAGTTCCCGGGCAGCCAGTTCCTGTTGGGAAAAGCTAATCCGACGCTGATACCACAGGCTTTCTGTGGGTTGCAGGATATGCCCTACGCCGGATAAGGAAGCCTCCGGGGAAAAGGGTACCCTAATCTGTCCCTGGGGAGTAAAGGCTCCCCTTTTATCCATGACAGGTGTGGTGTCTGCATCCGTAATCAAATACTCCCAGGTGCCGTTGAGATTGTGATAGTCCCGGCGTTTCAGCTGGGGTCTGGGATATTCCTGTAAGGGATGCTCCTTATCCAGCTGTTCCCCCCAGATGGTAGTCAGGGGATTTAATTTATCTTCTAAATGTTCCTTGGAAATGGTATTTAAAGCATTCTTTAGTTGCATAGGGTCTCCTTTGGTGAAATTGTAACCGCATCTTTTTATCTGAATTTATTATAAGATAATATGAGGCTTTATGAAAGAACAAAATATAGGTAAATTTTGAAAGGACCATTGACAGCAGGCTTATTTTCATATTATACTGAGGGTAGTATTAGTAAAACGATTTACCAACTGCGCGGAAAGTGCTGATTGCTGCCCGGGTGGCAGCAGGAAAGGAAGGTATTTTATGGCGAAATATTTTATCAACCCCAAGGTACAAAAGGGACATATTAACCCTGAGATTCAGGGACATTTTTCTGAGCATCTGGGACGTTGTATCTATGGTGGTCTGTATGTAGGAGAGGATTCGGACATCCCTAATGTAAACGGTATGCGTACTGATGTGGTGGAGGCATTGAAGGAGATTCAGGTGCCTGTGCTTCGTTGGCCCGGAGGCTGTTTTGCGGATGAATATCACTGGAAGGATGGTATCGGCCCTAAAGAGACTCGTAAAAAGATGATTAACACCCATTGGGGCGGTATAGTTGAGGACAACAGCTTCGGTACCCATGAATTTATGGAACTGTGCCGCCAGCTGGGATGTAAGACCTATATCAACGGTAACGTAGGTAGCGGTACCGTGCAGGAGATGAGTGAATGGGTAGAATACATGACCTTTGATGGTGTATCTCCCATGGCAGATATGCGTGCGGCCAATGGCAGTGAGAAACCCTGGAAGGTGGACTATTTTGGTGTAGGTAATGAGAACTGGGGCTGTGGCGGTAATATGCGTCCTGAGTATTATGGAGATTTATATCGCCGTTACCAGACCTATGTGCGTAATTATGATAATGCAAATCCCATTTCTAAGATTGCTTGTGGTGCTAATGCTGGGGATTATCATTGGACTGAGAAGGTGTTGGAGACCTGCTTTGATCATGGTACCGGTTATATGGATGGTTTATCCCTCCATTATTACACCATACCTACCGGAGACTGGAGCAAGAAGGGGTCCGCTACGGACTTTACTGAGAAGGATTGGTATCAGACCCTGAGCGCTACCTTATTTATGGAGACTTTGATCAAACGTCACGGTGCTATCATGGACCGGTTTGATCCTGAGAAGAAGATTGGTATGATGATTGACGAGTGGGGTATCTGGACGGATGTAGAGCCCGGTACCAATCCCGGTTTCTTATATCAGCAGAACACCATGCGTGACGCATTGGTGGCAGGTATTAACCTAAACCTGTTTAACAAGCATTGTGACCGTGTGAAGATGGCGAATATCGCCCAGATGGTAAATGTACTGCAGTCTGTGATTCTGACTGATGGTGCTAAGATGGTGAAGACCCCCACCTGGTATGCATTTAATCTGTACAAGGTACATCAGGACGGCGAACTGGTAGACTCCCATTTGGAGACCCGTTATGTGGGTATGGATGAGTTCAAGGTACCGAATCTCACTGAGTCTGTATCCCTGGGCAAGGACGGCAAGCTGTACATGACCCTGACCAACCTGTCCCTGGATGAGGCAGAGTCCATTCAGGCAGTACTCACTGAGACAGAAGTGAAGTCAGTGAAAGGTACCATCTTAACCGGTGGCATGAATGCACACAATACCTTTGATGCACCTGATACGGTACATACAGTAGAATTTACCGATGTAACCGTTAAGGGCAATGAGATTGATTTTACCATCCCTCCCTGCTGTGTATTACAGCTGGCTGTGGAAATATAATATCCCTCCCCTAGCTGAGAAAATCAGCATAAAATGAGAAAAGAGCATGGACCGAAAGTTCCATGCTCTTTTTGATAAAAGACTTGGAAAATGTACACATCTTTTTTATAATGATAGTATCTTCCCGAGCATCGGTCAGAGAACTGTTATTTGGAGGAGAGTATTAGATATCAATGGGAGGTATAGAGATGAACGGTGAATTATTTCAAATTTGCAGATTAACGGCAGCGGCCAAAAAAGTATTGGCGGAAGGTGGAGCGTTTCATTTTGCTCCCGGTAAATACGCCAATCATATAGAGTTTCATTTTCTTCCTACGAATCCTTTATCCGCAGAGGAGTATGAGATAGCGCACAATTCTGCAGACTGGTTTGCAAAATGCATGCAACAGGACCTGGTAGATGTGAAGATGATGATTCCTTTAAAATCGGAGAATCGTAAGATATTGGGCTTTGCCAATACCAGCCGTGCTTCTATTCTCACCTTTCTGAAAAATGGTGAAGTGCATTATTGGGTTGCCCGTTGGGAATTTGATTCCAAGCTTCGGGTTTGGAATATTGTTTATAAAGAGGCAGTATGGCAGGATGCACCCCAGGGACGTCCCGGATTTGAAGATAATACCCGGGAATTTCTGGAAGTATTGGAGCAGATTGCACAGTTCGCTCATCAAATCGGAGCCGGCAATTTTGAAAAGATTTTCCTTGAGGCTGCGGCTATATTGAAAAAAGAGCAGGAAGCCAAGGTAAAGTCAGATTTGCCCATACCGGAAAACTATCAGCACATATTTGATGCGGCAGCCAGAGCAGATGTATTCGGGGCCATGGGGTCCTGGAATGATGACCCGGCCTATATGGCGCATACGAAGGGCCTGGAAGAGGAATATAACAGATTGTCCGATGAATTATTGAAGCAGATGAGAATGGCCATTTTATATGCGGTGAATCAGTGGTAGGCTGGAGTGAAGCGATGTTTGAACAGGATTATATTATGCGACTGATTAAGGAGTTTGTAAGAGTATTATTAAAGCTTATATTTCAAATAGAGACTAAGGAACCTACAGAGCAATTGTTGCAGGAGGAAGAGGTTCGGGTGTTGTCAGAAGATTTGCTGGATATGATTGACAGGGGAGAAATCAATGAGGCGGAGAATCTTCTCTATGATTTGATAGAGGAGGAACAGGAAAAAGCCTTGGAGGTGGCGTTGTTATTTTATTCCTACTTGAATGACAAGACCGATGACTTTCTGGAAAGAAGCGGCTTTAGTAGGATGGAAATTAAACAGGGCGTGGAAGGATTGGCAGACCGGTACGGACTGGGGAGTGTAGTACCTGCTTTCTTGATGGATGTATAGCAGAAAGTGTACGATGGGAGGATGACATGGTAAAGTCAAAGGAATGGAACTGGAAGGAAGCAGAAAGGAGCAGATGGCTGATACCTTCAGAGGATAGTGAATATCTGGCAAGAAAATGGTCAGGAGAAGGAGCCCGTTCTATTTTGGATTTAGGCTGCGGTTTGGGTAGACATGCTTTCTTTTTCACAGAGAAAGGTTTTGATGTGGCGGCAGTGGATTTGTCTGAGGAGGCTGTACGTTCCGTAAAGGAAGGGATGCAGGAGCGCAATATGGACTTCCCCTGTCAGATGGCTGATATGATGAAACTACCCTTTGGGGACAATACTTTTGACAGAGTATTTTCTTATCATGTGATTTCCCATCAGGACACGCCGGGAGTACAGGCAGTAATTGATGAGATTACCAGAGTGTTAAAACCCGGGGGAAAGGTATTTCTGACGGTGTGTGCTAAGGAGCATTATGCTTTTTCAGAAAGCAGTTTTCCTAAGGTGGATGAAAATACGGTGTTAAAAACCGAGGGAGCAGAGGTGGATGTACCCCACTTCTTTGCAGATAAAAAGATATTAAATAAGTTGTTTCACGAATACACTTTTGAGCATGTGCGTCACATTACCGAGTGCATTATGGAAGAGGATGACAGCAAGGAAAGAAGTCATTACTATATAGAGGCGACAGTGCGTAAGTAGTTGGTGTGAATAGAGGTTCCGTTGTTTAAAGATATGAATTGAGAGGAAGCAAGATGACGAAATTGAAAGAGTCCATGGACCGGTTAATCAGAGAGGAAATCACATCCGGTTATGTAAAGGGCGTGGC
>JAFUKK010000053.1 GCA_017473665.1 Lachnospiraceae bacterium | reverse complement strand
GAAAGAAAAAGTAATTCTTGCGTACTCTGGTGGTCTTGACACCACCGCAATTATTCCTTGGTTAAATGAGAATTTTGACTACGAAGTTATCTGTGTCTGCATCGACTGCGGTCAGGCAGAGGAGCTGGACGGTTTGGAAGAAAGAGCAAAGTTCTGCGGAGCTTCCAAGCTCTACATCGAGGATGTTATCGATGAGTTCTGTGATGAGTACATCGTTCCCTGCGTACAGGCTAATGCAATCTATGAGAATAAGTACCTGTTAGGTACCTCCATGGCTAGACCTCTGATTGCTAAGAGACTGGTAGAAATCGCTCGTAAGGAAGGCGCTACCGCTATCTGCCACGGTGCTACCGGTAAGGGTAACGACCAGATTCGTTTCGAGCTGGGCATCAAGGCTCTGGCTCCCGATATTAAGATTATTGCAGCTTGGAGAAATGACAAGTGGACCATGGATTCCCGTGAGTCTGAGATTGAATACTGCAAGGCACATGGTATCGACCTGCCCTTCTCTGCTGATTCTTCCTATAGCCGTGACCGTAACATCTGGCACATCAGCCATGAGGGTCTGGAGCTGGAAGACCCTGCTAATGAGCCCAATTATGATCATCTGCTGGTACTGGGTACCACTCCTGAGAAGGCTCCCGATGAAGGCGAATATGTGACCATGACCTTTGAGAAGGGTGTGCCCACCTCCGTAAACGGCAAGCAGATGAAGGTATCCGACATCATCCGCACCTTAAATGAGCTGGGTGGTAAGCATGGTATCGGTATCATCGATATCGTAGAGAACCGTGTAGTTGGTATGAAGTCCCGTGGCGTTTATGAGACTCCCGGCGGTACCATCCTGATGGAAGCTCATCAGCAGTTAGAGGAGCTGATTCTGGACCGTGACACCTACGCTATGAAGAAGGAAATGGGCAGCCGTTTTGCAAGCCTGGTATACGAAGGCAAGTGGTTCACTCCCCTGCGTGAGGCAGAGCAGGCATTTATCGAGAAGACTCAGGAATATGTAACCGGTGAAGTAAAGTTTAAGCTCTACAAGGGCAACATCATCAAGGCCGGCACTACTTCTCCTTATACCCTGTACAATGAGAGCATTGCATCCTTCACCACCGGTGATCTGTATGACCATCATGATGCAGAAGGTTTCATCAACCTCTTCGGTCTGTCCTGCAAGGTTCGTGCTATGAAGATGCAGGAGCAGGGCATTAAGTTGATCTAATCCCCTCGATAGGAAGGAATTATTATGACAGATATCCTGATTCTTGTTATCATTGGGTATTTGGCGATTATAAACATGGTGGGCTTTGCCAGCATGGGAATTGACAAAAAAAGGGCCATCCGGGGTGCTTACCGCATCTCGGAGGCCTCTCTTTTTATGGTAGCCCTACTTGGGGGCTCCATGGGCAGTATTCTGGGCATGCAGCTTTTCCGGCACAAAACCAAACACTGGTATTTCGTCTGGGGGATGCCTGCCATACTGGTAATACAGCTGGGTATCGCCATTTATCTATTATTCTTCTAATTGTATTCTTGAATCTTCGAGGCTCTCCTTTTATAATGTTCTTAGGACATTACAAAGGAGAGCTTTTATGCGTATAGCCATATGTGATGACAATGTAGCGGACCGGAAGCAATTAGAGCGACTGCTGGGCCGGGAATCAGATAAACGGGCTGCCTCGGAAGGCATCGTGTTTACAGATTCTTATGGCAATTTCCGGGCCTTGCTGGACTGTCCCCAACAATACGACGGTTACTTCGTGGACCTATGCCAGACCCCCGAAATTACCGGGGAGATATTACTGCAGGAACTGACTGCCAGAGGTGTACAGTCTCCGGTGATTTTCATGTGCTCCGGAATTGATTACCGCTTGCAGGATTTACCTGCTCAGGCACATTTTCTGGATAAGCCTGTAAAAGTAACTGAGTTAAGTCACTTGCTGAACGTATGCCGGGATGCCATGGGTACCCGGGAGCCCCTAATTGAACTACGTCAGGAAAAAGATACGCTCTATGTACGGGAAGCAGACATTCTCTATGCAGTGGAGCACAAACGGATGCTTCATGTGCAACTGACCGATGGACGGGAAGCCATCTGCTGCATCTCCAATGAAAATTTCTTTGCTCAGGTAGAAAGCTTTACTGCCTTTCTATCCCCTTCTCCCAAGGTGACCTTAAACGGCAGATATATACAGAATTTCGGTTTCCGGAAAGTAATCATGCGGGATAGCCGTAGTTTTAAAATTTCCCCTAAAGTGCTTCCTTATGCGCGACAGATTTGGGAACAATTAAAGTCTTCCGACTTACCTTAACTTCATTACAAGATACCCATATACAGGAGTGACATATGATTGCAATTGAAATCACATCCCAGAAAATATTTATGAATCAGCTGCTTAGCGGCGACACCTTTGACATCTTCCTGCTGGAAGAAGCTACCGTCAAAACCGCCGCCACCTATACCATAGACGGCTATGTCAATCGGGAGTTCTATGACCCGGAGGAATTGGAATCGGGAATTGCTCCCTATGATTTCATGCCCTGGGCAGATGCCAAGGCCCTATGCTTTCAATTAATCAAGGGCAAGCGCACGCCCCTGCTCCTAAAGCTGGTACTCCAGTTAAAGCCCCAGCAGATGCAGTCACTTTTGGACACCAAATCCGATACCACCTTTGACCCCAGACAGTTAAAGAGTCTGGTACTGACCATCAAATACGACGGTACCAGGACTATCCTGACCACCGCCACCTCCTATCACAGCTTTGTGATGAACAAGGAGCCGGACCAGTTGTGGGACAAGGCCATGGTACAGTATTTAACCAAGAAAGGGATTCCTTTTCAGGAATTATAAAAAAGACCGGGTACGGCTACCAGCCATACCCGGTCTTGTGCATGCATATTTTCTAAAAAAGGTTATTCCATCTGCTGTAGTCCAGCCTCTGCTTCAGCATATTCTGCCTCTGTATACTCTAGTTCTAGAATGTCCTTCTTAGAGTATCCTTTACGAATCATTCTCTGTATTGCTTCGATACGTCCTTGTTGTAATCCCTCCGCTTTGCCTTCCGCAAACTTTTCACGGTCTCTCATCTGCAAAGTCATATACTCCATCCTCCATTCTTCCTTATTTCGAGCCTTGTCTACAGCCTCGCTCAGTCTTTTCACAAAGGAGCTGTTTCCTCCTCTTCCTGCAAGCTAATTCAGAAACTCTGTCAGTCCCTCTGAAACATCCTTTGCCTTGCCATCCGGTGTAAGTATAACCTTGGTTGACTCATCCCCCAGGGAAATATTCATATTTTCATTGCATCTGTTCTCAAAAGTATATAAATGCAACTCCTTCTGTTTGAAAGGATAGACATCCAGGCGTACTCCCTTTCCGTCAGAGGTTATATCAATTACTTTCTGCTTCGCGAGATAATTTATCCTGCGTATCTTTTTTCCAAGTATCAGTTCCAGCAATTCTTTACAAAGGTCTTCATTGTTTTCCAATACCTTACAAAACAAAAAATCATCTGTAAATAAAAGCTCGTCATACTCTTTTATTCCTTGTCCAGCCATTGCGAACACTCCCTTCCTTTTTCTGCTATTTGCTACAGGAACCTGCAGTTCCCATTTCATCGTTTGTAACCAGAAAAAGTCTTAGGGCAACAGACTGATATACCAGACTAACTCTCGCCTTACATCATATCAATTCTCTCAAAGAAAATATTCAATTTTCACATCTATAATCCAACATCCTTATTGTTATTATATTACCATTTTGCTATCCATAATTCAATG
>JAFUKK010000052.1 GCA_017473665.1 Lachnospiraceae bacterium | reverse complement strand
AGTACATAGCCAACTATTATTGGAGATGTGATTTATCTGTTCCGGACATTGCCGCCCATTTGCATATTGACAGAACCTATCTGTATCGTTTGTTTAAGCATGAATTGGGGATATCGCCATTGCAGTATCTGACGGATGTGAGGATGGAGCGTGCCGTGGCATTATTGACTGAGACCAAACTACCGGTGCAGTCTGTGGCAGGCTCCGTAGGATATGAAGATGCCCTTTACTTTTCCAAAACGTTCAAAAAAGCAAAGGGCGTATCTCCCAGTGATTATCGAAATAAGGTACAATGACCGCTTTCGCGTAAGTAGCGGATGCGTTGTTCTATAGGTTCACGGCCGCAGCCCAATTTTTCACCCAGACAATCCAGGCAGTAAAAGATCCTGGTGTTGCGGGAAATCAGCTTCATACAGATGGCTGTTTCATCCCAGGTGAGGTTGCGGTGGCATTTATCACAGATATTACTCATGGTAGATTTACCAGCTTAGCTCTGACTACTACGCAGTCATGGGCCGGCACAGTGGGAGCAAAACGTTCCTTGAAGGTCCCCAGTTCCTTATGCTCCATGCAGTCGTACAGGGATAGCTGTACACCGGAGGAGTAAGGCAGACCAATATCCCAGAACTGCAGGGATAATTCTCTGTTACTGTCACAGAAGTTAAAGAAGCCTAAAGCGATATCGCCATTAGCCAGTGCTTTGGCCAGGACGAATGCGCTGTCAGCCGGGAACCATTGGGGTTCTACCTTGATACGGTAGGCGCCGCGACTTTCAGGGTCCTGATTGATGGCCAGCAGATCTTTGTTTTGGAGTAACTGGCGGGTGGTTTCGGTGGCGTTACGGATATCACAACCAATCATTAAAGGAGAGCCCATCATGCACCAGAGTGCAAAATGTGTTTTGTACTGGGTGTCAGTGCATCCACCGATACTACCGATGAAATCACTGTTACTGCCACCGTGCATTCCTACCACCAGCATATCCATATCATTATGACAGAAGGAGCCTGTATAGGGCTCTTTTTCTATCTGTGAAAGGGCAATGTTTTTGATGGAGTCCCAGTTGTCCTGGATGTCTCCGGTTGAACGATAGGAGTGGGCTCCGGATTCACGGATCCACTGGTATACATTATCTTCTCCCCAGTTGCAGGCAGAGAACAAAATATCTCTTCCGCAGTTTTTCAGAGCCAGGCTCATGCGCTTGTAAAGCAGCTCGCCGATAACATGTCTGGGCTTGAAGCAATAGTCATATTTTAAGTAATCCACACCCCACTGGGCAAATTGCTTTGCATCCTGGAATTCGTGTTCGAAACTACCGGGATGGCCTGCACAGGTATGGGTACCGGCACAAGAGTACATGCCGAATTTCAACCCTTTGGAGTGGATATAGTCTCCCACTGCTTTCATACCATTAGGAAATTTCTGAGGGTCAGGTACCAGACGGCCCTGTTCGTCACGCTCCTTCAGACTCCAGCAGTCATCAATGACCACATATTCGTAGCCTGCATCAAGATAGCCTTTTTCTACCATCATGTCAGCTACACCTTTGATTAGTTCTTCGTTAATGTCCCAGGTGAAGGTATTCCAGGAATTCCAACCCAGGGCGGGTAATTGTCCCATAGGGTAATTGCTCATAGTATTCTCCTTTCTGATATAGGATAAATGAACGCTTTATCTGATTAAAGTATAAGGAAAGATGCCACAAATGGACATGGAAAAATGTTGTGATTTTATGGAAAAATGTTGCTGAAAAGAGAAAGAAAACATGAAAAAGCATACAGCTTTTTCGTTGACAATGTGAGGGCTACCCAGTATCATAAGAGTATGTGGCGGGATATGAAGATGCCCTGTAAAGTATTTGAATGAAATAGGAGGACTATTGATTATGGCGAAGAATCCGTATGCAGGTACAAAGACTGAGAAGAATTTATGGGAAGCCTTTGCAGGTGAATCCCAAGCAAGAAATAAGTACACCTATTTTGCGTCTGTTGCAAAAAAGAATGGTTATGAACAGATTGCAGAGCTGTTTTTAAAGACTGCTGAAAATGAGAAAGAACATGCAAAACTGTGGTTTAAGGCTTTGGGTGAATTAGGTGATACGGCAGCAAATCTGTTACACGCAGCAGAAGGAGAGAATGCTGAATGGACCGATATGTATGAGAGAATGGCCAGAGAGGCTGAGGAAGAGGGCTTTACTGACCTGGCGGCTCAGTTCCGTGGCGTGGCAGCCATTGAGAAGCAGCATGAGGAGAGATATCGTGCGCTTCTTCACAATGTGGAAGCAAAGGAAGTGTTTGAAAAGAGCGGTGTTCAGATTTGGGAGTGCCGTAATTGTGGACATGTGGTAGTAGGCACTGGTGCTCCTAATGTTTGTCCTGTATGCAATCATCCGCAGAGTTATTTTGAAATTAAAAAAGAAAATTATTAATTGTTCTATTTGGCGGCAATTCATAGGTTGGATTGCCGTTTTTTTGTTTTATAAAAAATAGATTCTTTTTTATTCAAAAAGATAGCAAAATATTGTGAAAAAAACACAAACTTAACAAGAAAATAGTTCTTTTTTATATGGGATGTGTTATAATGTAACCAGAGCATGCGAAAAGCAAGCGGCGCTAAGCGACATTTGTTTTTTCGTGTGCGGATAGCAAGCAGTCATAAGGAATGAGCGCGACAGCGTGAGTTTGTGAGGATATAACCTTTATTTCGGAAAGCGTGTGCGTATGAAGAAAAAAGTAGCTATTTTTGGCAATGGTTGGAGTAATGAATATTTGGAATTGGTAATAGAGGGTATCCGCAAGCGTGCTAAGGAAAGCAATGTGGATTTGTTTTTGTTTGCTAATTACTCAGCCGGAGGAGAGAAAGAAGAGGACAATGTGGGGGAGAAGAGTATTTTCACCCTGCCTAGTGTTGCAGATTTTGATGGTGTAATTTTGTTGGCCAATATTATCAATATGGATAATGAAAGAGTCTATTTAAACCGTGAAGTCCTCAAACACAAGATTCCGGCAATAAGTCTGGAATATCAGATGGATGAGATTCCTTATATGGGTACTGATACCTATGATGGGATTTTTAAACTGGTAACCCATCTGATAGAGGAGCATGGTGCCAGAGAGTTTGCTTTCGTCAGTGGTCCGGTGGATAATCTTGAAAGCCAAAATCGTATGAAAGCTACGTTGGATGCGTTACAGCAGTATGGTTTGCAGTTGCCGGCAGGAAATGTGCTTCGTTGCAATTGGTCCTATTATACCACCTATGAAGAGACCATTACGTGGGCCAGAGAGCATGAGAAATTGCCGGATGCCTTTGTATGTGCCAATGATGAGATGGCCGTGGGTGTTTGTTCGGCGCTGGATACATTAGGGATTCGGGTTCCGGAACAGGTGCTTGTGACAGGATGTGATCATGTGGTAATGGGCCAGCAGTTTTGTCCGATTTTATCCACGGTAGCCAGAGAGTGGGATAAGCTTGGCTACGAAGGTATGGATACTTTGTTGAAGCGTATGGACGGTCAGGAAATTGCCGAGGCTACTACTTTTAGTTCTGTACCTGTATTGGGAGAGAGCTGTGGATGTACCGTACCGGAGGAGCAGCGAAGCGAGAGATTGCGTTCCATTATCGGTTCCTATCGTGCATTAAAGGAAAATACTGTGAATGAATGGCATTTGCGTCATATTGATGAAACCATGGCAAAATTGTCCTCCCAGGGGGACCTGAAGGGAACTTTGGCGGGCAACTTTAGTTTTAATCATAGTTTTGAAGGGGCTAATTTCCTAATTTGTTTAGTGGATGGATATTTTTCCGAAGACGTTACCAATCGGTTGATACATGCATATGAATTTACGGAAAATGTGGAAGTATATGCGGAGCTCAGAAACGGGGAGGCATTTGTACGTGATATGCCCATGTTTCCCAGCAAGCAATTGTTGCCGGAGTATGACGAGAATTCCGAGGAATCTCACTTATTTGTTTTTGTACCTTTACACACCGGGGAGAGTACGGTGGGCTATGCAGTATTCATAGATGACCCTCGCAGACTGTATGATCAGACTCTTTATACATGGACCCGTCACGTAAGTCAGGACTTAGAACGTGTGAGACAGAATATACGTACAGAACTAGTGAACCAGAAGCTGGCAGAGGTGTCCCGGACGGATGCTCTTACCGGATTGCGGAATCGTACCGGCTTTGATGTGCTGGGAATGCCCTATTTGCAACAGTGTCAACGGGAAGGTAAGAATAGTGCCATTGTATTTGCAGATGTAAACCGTATGAAGATGATTAATGATAAGTTTGGACATCAGCAGGGTGATTTGGCGTTATGTACAGTGGCTGATGCTATCAAGAAGAGCATGCCCGAGGGCTGGATTGCAGTACGGTATGGCGGAGATGAGTTCATTATGGTGGGCGAGTGCGCAGATCAGGAGCAGGCTGAACGGATTAAGGAGAAATTGGTAGAGAATCTGGAAAAGGAAAAGAGTGCCCGTAAGCTGGTATTTCCTTTGACTGCTAGCTTTGGCGCGGTGATGATGCATCCCGGTGAGAAGTACTCCTTTGATGAGTATCTGCGTAAGGCAGATAAGGCCATGTATATGACCAAGCAGAAATATCATGCGGCAGATGGTAATAGGGACCGTTAATACCATAGTGGAATACAATATGCCCCAAGTGTTGCAAGTGCAGACATTTGGGGCTTTTTGAAACATAAGAAGTTCTTTGTCGTCTATATGAATAGTGCACGGCAGGAATTGGATAAGGAGGAAGACTGGTGAAGGATGCGGAGATTATAGAGCTCTATTTCGCGAGAAACGAGCAGGCAATTGCCGGTACCCAGGAAAAATACGGCAAGTATTGTTTTCATATTGCTCTTAATATCCTGTTTGACCGTGAGGACTCTGAGGAATGTGTGAATGATACCTGGATGCGGGCGTGGAATGCGATTCCACCCCAGAGACCGGATAAGATGCAGATATTCCTGGGGACTATTACACGGAATCTGGCCTTTGACCGTTATAAGAGTAAACGTGCCCAGAAACGCGGTAGTGGCAATTTGGAAGTGGCTTTGGATGAATTGGCGGAATGTATTCCATCGGCGGATGTCATTGAGGATTTGGTGGTGGCTGCCGAAATGGAGCAGAAGATATATAGTTTTTTGCGCAACTTACCGGAGAAGGAATGTAATGTATTTTTGCGCAGATACTGGTATGTGGAAGAATATCAGGAAATAGCGGACCGATACCGGATGAAGTTGAATACAGT
>JAFUKK010000051.1 GCA_017473665.1 Lachnospiraceae bacterium | reverse complement strand
GCCATCAACAAGAAAAATACCACATAATGATGAATGCTCTTTAAAACACCCGCAAAGTTCAGTCTCCTTTTCATTTCAACACCGCCTTATAGCTCAGCCCATGGACTGTCACAATCTCGAAGGAATCACAATCTGCCAGCTTGCCCCGTAGCTTCGTCATATATACATCCACGGTACGGGGACCGGAGGCTGTATCCGCATCCCAGAATTCATCCATCAGCTGGGAACGGGTAAAGGTCTTTTTGGGATAGGACAAAAGCTTGTACAGCAAACTGAATTCTCGGGTGGTAAGGGCGATTTCCTCCCCATTCCAGTAGGCCGTATGCTCGTCCGCATCCATGATAAAGGCCCCCACCTCCAACTTACGGCTGGAGGCGATTTTGGCTCGACGAAGCAACGCACCAATACGCAGGAATAACTCATCCAAATCAATGGGCTTCACCATATAATCATCCACCCCTACACGATAGCCACGTTGCTTGGCCGCAAAATCATCCCGGGCAGTCATGAACAAAATAGGAATGTCCTCATTTAATTCCCGAACACTTTTAACAAATTCAAAACCATCAATATCCGG
This sequence comes from Lachnospiraceae bacterium, assembly GCA_017473665.1. Classification (GTDB taxonomy): domain Bacteria; phylum Bacillota; class Clostridia; order Lachnospirales; family Lachnospiraceae; genus Acetatifactor. The sequence continues at coordinate 2,378 of JAFUKK010000051.1, read as the reverse complement.
CATCATAATATCTGAAATAATCAAATCAAAAACCGTACTATACATAGCATCAAAGGCTTCTTCCGCCCCCAGACACCCGGTAGTTTCATATCCGCTTTGATTTAGAAAGGAACACACACTACGATTTAGTTCTCTGTCATCTTCCACTACTAATATCTTAAACATGGCTCCAACCTCCCATTCTTTGATATCAGTATACTACAAATATGTTAAAGTTTTGTTTCCGTTTTGCCGGTTATGCAAAAATCCTTATAAATTATCGCTTGTATAAGGAAAGAGCGCACCCATTGCGCGCTCTCTTTTAGTTCTCTATTTTATCTCTTCTTTGCAGCATCGATGCGGGCATTAGCGGCAGCAATACGATCATTGGCATCCGCAACCTGTTGCACGCGCTCCTTCTGTATCTTGTCCTGCATTGCCTTAGGGGACACCTTTGCCTCCTCCCACCGGGCTTTGGATTCAGCCTTAACCGCCGCGAAGTTAGCCTTATCCACCTCATGTTGCGCTTTGGCGCTTTCCTTCATATCCTGAAATGCTTTCTTCAGGAAATTTCCGGTCCTTTCCATACCTTCCTCTACAATATTCTCCAGGTTCTCAAACTTTTCACATTCATAATTGTTACCCATCATTCATTTCTCCTTTTGCATTTGTTTTTGGTTTACTATTTTTACTTATGTTTTGATAACTGAGTTTGAATCCTACTGCTGCTTGCTTTCCTTCCAACCCAAGCACATGGGAATTAGACAAAGTAATAATACAATACCTACGATTCCTACCAGGATACCTACCAGCATCATGCCCTCTACTGCTAATACCAAACACATACCTGCACCAAATACCAATGCTCCCAAGATACCATACAAAATCTTTCCGATGATTTTGGCATTTACCCGGATAGGCGCTTTACCGGACATCTTCCGATATACCAACCAGGTAGCCAGGAGTAAAACCGCACCCACGATACCGAAGCCTACACCCGCCCGGAACATTCCCCACTCAGGTAACAGACACATACACATACCCAGTGCAAACAGCAGACCTCCTACAACTCCCATTAATAAAGTTACAAAATGCTTCTTTTCCATTGTTTTACCTCTCCTTTTTGATTTCCTTTTGTTTTATGTTTCACTTGATGGTCTTATCATACGGGAGTTTTGTTTGGGAATTGATAAAGCTATGTTAAAGTTTTGTTAAAAATAGAAAAACAGAACTACTCTTGTAATTCTGCTTTTTCTATAACACTGCTTACTCAAAAATCCCAACGGTAAAAGGCTTCAATATTTCTTCTAAACAATGCTGCAGGTCTGTGGGCACCATCCCCCTCCTTGTCAGTCGTTTCCACCACATATGGGGCTATTTTTCTGCGGAAATTGGCCTTTGTAAGCTTCCTGTTTAACACCAGTTCAAATACAGACTGTAGGTCTGACAGTGTAAATAGCTCCGGCAACAAATCAAAAGGAATTTTCAAATCGCTTCCGGCCCTGTTTCTAAGCATTAGCACACAAAAGAGAATAATTTGGGCATGGTCAAAACCGATGCCTTCGCATTCCGTAATCTTGTACGAAACCTTTTCATGGTAATCTATAAACTCCTTCTCCTCCAACACCTTTGCATCAAGTACGGTATCTGTATCTTCATTATGTAGGACCAGATGATATTCCGTTACAATTTGGGCTTGGGTATCATTTTTATATTGGCTGACTTTCCTTTCGCCGATGTTTATTGCAAACCACCGGGCTTCCCAGGCATCACTTTCCGCCCGCAAGCGATAATCTGCCCCATTAATCAGCGACAGGAAGGTATTGGAAATAATCCATCCCCGGGGATCCCTGTCAATAGCCCCGAAAGCTCCTGCCAACTCCAAGTAAGCCGCATTTATTCCGGTCTCTTCATACAGTTCCCTTCTTGCAGTTGTTTCCACATCTTCATCCGGGCGGCAAAATCCCCCCGGAAGGGCCCACATCCCTTTAAAAGGATGGGTGGCTCTCTTTATCAGCAAAATTTTTAATGCCTTATCCGGACGTTTTCTGGTATTTTCCCGTTCTCCCTCTTCCATAACAGATAGCACCACAATGTCCGTCGCCAGGGAGGGTCTTTCATACTTGGAGGTACTGTAGGATTTTAAGTATTCTCTTTCCTCATTGCTAAGGATATACTGATACATATTCCTTCTCCTTACACCGGTTCAAACTTGTTCATGGGATAGAGCTTGAATAGATTCGCTGCATGCCTTTTATCAATGGCTGCCTTTACATCCGCATCTTCACATACTCCTTCTCTGATATAACGATCCAGCACTGCGTATGTGAACCCACAGCTTTCTTCGTCTGTTTTACCACAAAGTCCATCCAAAGGAGTTTTGTTATACAAAGCCTCCG
>JAFUKK010000050.1 GCA_017473665.1 Lachnospiraceae bacterium | reverse complement strand
TCGTATGGCTAACCTGATGGGTACTGCCGTAGTGACTATGACCAAGGAGCAGTTGTTGGAACTGAATGCACAGTTGAATAAGGTGCCAAACGCATAAATGAATTTTATACAAAATAAAAGAGGTACCCTATGGAAGCGATTCCGTAGGGTGCTTTTTTGGTGAACAATTTGTGAATAGCCTACAGGTATATTGTTTGGGAGGGTAAAACATGCTAGAATCAGAAGGTAGAAAACGAGATTTGGATAAGGAGTCATCCCTATGAAGAAATCCATCCGTAAGCACTTGGCATTGATTTTTATCGGATTAATGGCGGGGACGGTGATACTGTGCCTTCTAATTAATAATTTACTGTTGGGGCAGTTTTATCTGAAGAGTAAGGCAGATGTGCTAAAGGACGCTTATGCGACGATTCAGACAGCAGCAAGGAGCGACAGTTATGGTACCGATAGTTTTATACAACAGTTGGATCAGGTCTGCAGTACCAATAATGTGATTATCTATATAGTAGATTCCAATTCTAAAAAGGTATATGAATCGGTGAACGGTGGTCGTCAGTTGAAGGACCGTCTGCTGGGATATATCTTTGGGCTTCGTAATGACAATATTCAAATACTGGAATATGAAGAGAATTATACGCTCCAGAGAAGCGGACAGAAGCAGATGGAATATTTGGAGATGTATGGCCGTTTGAATACAGGGGTATCTTTTATTATGCAAACGCCCTTGGAGAGTATCCGGGAGAGTGCAGCTCTGGCAAACCGATTTTTTGCCTATGTGGGACTTGCATGTGCAATGGCGGGTGGTATTGTAATCTGGTTGGTGTCACGCAAGATTACCAAGCCGATTCTTGAATTGAGCAATATTTCCAAACGGATGGTGGAATTTGATTTTGAAGCCAAATACACCGGTAAAGGTAATAATGAAATTGACAGGTTGGGACACAATATTAATGTATTGTCTCAGTCTTTGGAAAAAAACATTTCGGATTTGAAGACTGCTAATAATGAGTTGATGCATGATATAGAACGGAAAGAACAAATAGACGAGATGCGTAAGGAATTTCTTTCCAATGTATCTCATGAGCTGAAAACGCCCATTGCCCTGATTCAAGGATATGCAGAAGGCCTGAAAGAAGGTGTCAGTGAGGATAAGGAGAGCCGGGATTATTATTGTGATGTGATTATAGATGAAGCTGCCAAGATGAATCAGATGGTACAAAAGCTATTGACGTTGAATCAGTTGGAATTTGGTAATGATGTAGTGTCCATGGAACGGTTTGATATTGTGGCGCTTATTCGTGGCTATCTGCAATCTGCCGAATTACTGGCACAGCAAAATGGTATTACCGTTAACATGCCGGAATATGATCCTATATTTGTATGGGCAGATGAGTTTAAGGTAGAAGAAGTATTTAATAATTATTTTTCCAATGCAGTAAATCATTGTAGCGGGGAAAAGCTGATTGATGTGAACTTACAGATCGGAGAAGGTCGGGTGAGAGTAGCAGTATTTAATACCGGGGACCCTATTCCGGAGGAGTCTGTTTCCCATATCTGGGAAAAATTCTACAAGGTGGATAAGGCCAGGACCAGGGAATACGGAGGAAGCGGCGTTGGTTTGTCTATTGTAAAGGCCATTATGGAGTCCATGAATCAGGCCTATGGTGTGGAAAACTATGCAAATGGTGTTTGTTTCTGGTTTGAACTGGAGACCAATTAAAGTAAAGGAAAGTGTATGGAAGAACAGATTTTAGAGTATCAGGACAATGTATTATTGGTGGGAGTGGATACGCAGACCATCCACCGTACCACAGAAGACTTTGAACATTCCATGGAGGAATTAAAGAGTCTGGCGGAAGCGGCAGGTAAGAAGGTGGTAGGTATTATTACCCAGAAACTGGATATACCCAATAAGGGATTATATATTGGTACGGGTAAAATCCATGAAGTAAAGGAATATGCAGGAGAGTGCGGTGCCAATGAAATTATATTTGATAATGCGTTGTCTCCTTCCCAAATTCGTAACTTGGTGAAGGAACTGGATATGCCTATTTCGGACAGGACCAATCTGATATTGGAGATATTTGCTATTCGTGCCCAGACCAGAGAGGCCAAACTGCAGGTAGAAACAGCCAGGCTGCAGTATATGTTGCCTCGATTGGTAGGACTCCATGAGTCCCTGAGTCGTCAGGGTGGTGCCAGCGGTAGTATGAGTAATAAAGGTGCCGGGGAGAAAAAACTGGAACTGGATAGACGTAGAATTGAACATCGTATTGCAGAACTGCGTAAAGAATTGGAGCAAATTGCAGGTAATAGAATGACCCAACGGAGTAAAAGGGACCGTTCCGGTATCCCTCAGGTGGCCTTGGTAGGTTATACGAATGCAGGTAAATCTACTATACTAAATCAGATGGTAGAGATATATGGAGAGCGGGAAGAAAAGAAGGTGTTGGAGAAGGATATGCTTTTTGCTACCCTGGAAACCAGTGTGCGTAGGATTGATACCAGCATTAATCAACCTTTCTTTCTGGTGGATACGGTTGGATTTATTGATAAATTACCTCATGGTTTGGTAAAGGCGTTCCGTTCTACCCTGGAGGAAGTGCGATATGCGGATCTATTGGTACATGTGGTGGATTTCTCGGATGAAAATCATAAGCAGCATATGGAAGTGACCATGGAAACACTGAAGGAACTGGAGGCTGCCGGTATACCACAGTTGGTTGTGTATAACAAGGCGGATATCCGTGGAGAAATCGATATTCCCAAGATTGTGGGCAATCAGATATTTATGTGTGCCCGTGAAAAGGATTCCATAAAGATGCTGGCTGAAACAATTCAAAAACAGATTTATGCTGACCGTGCAGAGATGTGTTTTCTTTTCCCTTTTGATAGGGGTGACGCTGCTTCTTATTTTATGGAACAGACTACAGTGCTGGAAAAGGAATACCGCCCGGAGGGACTGTGGATGCGTGTCAGCTGTCATAAAGGAGAGGGCGACAAATACGCAGCATATCTTGTGCCGTAATAATGTATGAACAGATGGAGATGCCCTAAGGAAGCAGGAGTAAAATAATTGACGTCGATCGTAAAATAAGGTATTCTGGTAGTAGGGAAGCGATTTCCGGCAGGTTTACCTTTGGAGGCCGATAGGATGAAAAGAATTGGAGTATTTCTATTAGTTTTAAATATGATGCTGATGCTGGCGGGATGTGGCAATGCAATTCCTGATATGAGTGATGACCAGATGGATGCTTTGGGCGAGTATGCGGCTATTACTTTAATGAAGTATGATGCCAACCATCGTAGCCGTTTGGTGGATTTGTCCAAGTATGAGGAAGAGATAAAAGAAGAGGTGCCGGAGACTACGGAATCGGAGCAGGAGGAATACCTTGATTCTACACCTGAGATGGATATATCAGATACGGATTCGGTGGCGCCGGAAGTATCCACATATGTATCTATCGAGGAGTTCATGGAGCTACCTGCGGGAGTTATGGTGACATATGAGGGATTGCGAATATGTGAATCATATCCGGAAGGCGATGATGGGAACGACTTTTTTTATTTGGAAGCATCAGGTGATAAGAAATTAGTGGTACTTTGTTT
>JAFUKK010000049.1 GCA_017473665.1 Lachnospiraceae bacterium | reverse complement strand
CTTTCTCTGGAGCAGTTTGCACAGCTGAGTAATATCCTGTTGTCGAAATAGGTCGAAAAACGATATTTAGTCATACAAGATATGGTTACAAACTATATCTTGTATTTTTTTTGCGAAATTTGTATGTTTATTTTTGACATCCATATAGGGTCTATGATAAACTTAGAGAAGTGAAAGTGGGATAATTTACGTTTGACAGATTGAAGATACCATAGGGAGCGGAACACCATGGATAAGTTTGAATACAAAGTAAGAGCAGATGAAATAAAAGACCTGATCAGTAAGGAAGAGTATACCCGTGCGGCAGAGATAGCAGACACCATTAACTGGCGCAGGGTAAAGAGCGTCATGATGCTCTGTACCATCAGTGATTTATACAAGATTAACCGCCGTTATGAGGATGCCAGAGATATTTTACTTTTGGCATATGATAGAAGACCCGGTGGCAGGACTATTTGTTATTCCCTGTGTGAATTATCCATCAAGATGGAAGAAATCACTCAGGCCAAGGAGTATTTGGATGAGTTTATTGCCATAGCACCCAAGGATCCCGGCAGATATATATTGCAGTATAAGCTGTTAGTGGCTTTGGATGTGAGTCTGGAGGAGCGTATCGAGGTATTGCAGAAATTAAAGGAGCAGGATCCCCGAGAGCGTTGGCAGTATGAGTTGGCATATTTGTACCACAAGGTGGGACTGGGCAGTCACTGCGTAGAAGAATGTGATGAACTGATTTTGTGGTTCGGTGAAGGCAAGTATGTGATTAAGGCTATGGAGCTGAAGATGTTGCATCAACCTCTGACCCCCGAGCAGCAGGCCCAGTATGAAGAATATAAGCGTGAGTTGGAAAGACCTGCTCACCAGACCCAAGAGGAAGAACAGGCCTATCCGGCAGAGTTTGAAGAGATGCCCATTCAGGTAAAGACCATGGATGTAAGTCAGTACAATACTATTAATCTCCAGGAAGAGTTGGCTGCGGATTTGGAAAAGGTGCTTCAGCCGGATTATCAAAGCGATAGAGCCGTGGAGAACATGGACCCTATTAACAGAGCCATTGTAGAGTCCTTGTATGATGCGTATACAGAATCCCTGGATGCTCCGGAGATTGCAGAGGTTAGTGCTGATGACATTGAGCCGGAGCAGGCAGAAGAGGCCGGTCCGATGGCAGAAGATACGGATTCTGATGCAGATACGGAGGTGTTTTTCGGTGAGACGCAGGAGATTGACCTGCAGGAGCCTGAGAACACGGATATTATAGAAGAAGAGCCGGTCTGCAGGGTAGAAGATACTACCCGGGATATGGTCATGGAGCAGATGCGCCTGCAGGTGGAGAGTCCTATATTGGCAGAACCCCCCAAATTTTTGGCAGAGGTATTGTCCCAGGAATCCGATGGACAGATTAGCTTGGTAGTACCTGAGCGGGAAAATGTAGAAAAGCAGATTACCGGTCAGTTAAATATTGAAGACATTTTGGCAGAGTGGGAGCGCCGTAAGCAGGAAAATGCAGAAAAGCGTAAGGAAGATGTACGCCAGTTTGTGCTGGGACATACGGGGAATATGTTTACGGAGTTTGAGGCCGCTGCGAGGGATGGTCTTTTGGAGCAATTAGAAAGCGGACAACTGACCATGGACCATTTAGAAGAGGCCATAGCAGAGGAATTGACAGAGGAGCCTGCAGAAGAAACTGCTGAAGAAGCTGTAGAGGAAGAAACAGAGGATGCAGCAGAAGAGACCTGGGAGACTGAGGAATTGGCAGAGGAGCCTGCAGAAGAAACTGCTGAGGAAGCTGTAGAGGAAGAAGCAGAGGATGCAGCAGAAGAGGCCTGGGAGACTGAGGAATTGGCAGAGGAGCCTGCAGAAGAAACTATAGGGGAAGAAACTGTAGAAGAAGCTGTAGCAGGAAAGCCCCGGGTGCGTAGCCTAACAAGAGAAGAAAGAGATTTATTTGCACCTTATATTCAGAGTAAGGCTTCCAGAGAACAGTTGATTCATGCGTTGGATAGTGTTAGTATGGCATCCTATACCGGCAATCTGATGATTACCGGTGATGAGGGTATCGACATTGTGACCCTGGCAAAAAATATTGTGGCAGATATTAAGGTGACTGACAGCAATTTCCATGGCAAGGTAGCAAAGATATCCGGTAAGGCTATGAATGACAGGGATGTGGACGAGACGCTGGGCGGACTCTCCGGCGGTGCATTGATTATTCATGGCGCAGCAGAGATGACCGGTGAGACTGTAAAGAAGTTGCACAAGTATCTGCAACAGGAAAATTTTGGTATCATTGTAATCTTGGAAGATACCAAAAAAGCTATGAATAAGCTTCTGAAAGCAAATCCCATATTATACGAGAGTTTTACGGCGCGGATTGATGTGGAAGCGTTGAGCAATCAGCTGCTGGCAGATTACGGCAAAAAGTATGCTCTGGAAAGAGAGTACTTTATTGATGATTTGGGCGTACTGGCATTGCATACCCAGATTGAAAGTCGTCAGACCAGCGCTCACGTGGTGAGTACTGCAGAGGTCAAGGAGATTGTGGATGCAGCCATTGCCCATGTAAATCGAAAGACTTTGGGTCATTTCTTTGACATTGTGCTGGCGAAACGCTATGACAAGGATGATATGATTATTCTTACCGAGAAAGATTTTGTATAGGTGGCAAGATAGGAGCCCTATCTTCAGAAAAAAAGAAAATAGTCCGAAATAAAGGGTAGACACTTTAGGTGTTTGCCCTTTTTATATCTAAAAAGATTTGTGTCAGATGACTTTGGGACCTGATTGAAATGGAGAGCAGACTATGAAGATACATTTTCAAACACAGAATATGCAGGAAGTGACCACACGGGTGGAACATCATAAAGAGAAGGTTGCAGATATTGTCCGGTGCAAGGATTATCGGGTCGACCTTTTTGCAGACAATGGGGAACAATCCATGGAACACAGGGGTGTGGACAAGGGTAAAAGTCTGATTGAAATACAACAAGCTGCAGGGAATATGGACGCGTCAGTGACCCAGGACTACATGACACTGATGTCACATACTATGTCCGCAGAGGACTACGCCAAGGCTCAAGAGGAAGGATTTGATTTTTCCGGAGCAGAGCCTGAGGAGGTAGTGACCATTGTAGATAAGATAAAGGCGGAGCTGGTGAAATCCGGGGTTCATATTCAGGGTTATACAGATGATTTGAGCGTGGAACAGTTGGCCGGCGCGCTGGGCAGTGAAGGTTTGGCCAAGGCATTGCAGGATAGCTTTGAGAGTGGCGATATTCCGCTGGATACTGTGAATTTGCAGGAGATTCAGATGGCTTGGGATATGGCCGGACAGCTACAGGAACTGAGTCAGGGTGATTTGGTATATCTTACGGATAATCAGTTAAAGCCTGAAATATGGAATCTGTATTTGGCGCAGAATAGCGGTGCAGACCGGGCGTCCGGTAATGGGCCCAAATTCTTTGCACAGGAGATAAAGGGTTATGTAGGAGTGAATGCATCACATAATACCGATACTATGGATATGACCCAGACCATCGATAAGAGATTGGAACAGTTGAGCCTGGAAATCAATGAGGAAAATCGTCAACAGGCGGTATGGCTGGTAGATAAAGGGTTGGCCGTAACGGAAGAAAATATCAGTTTGCTGCGTGATTATCAGCAGTTACAGTTACCGGTTACAGAAAAGCAGTTTGCAGATAGTGTGGCGGCTGCCGTGGCAGAGGGAAAGAAACCGATACATGCTAATTTATTGGAGCAGGAAAATATCTATCAGAAGGCAAACAGGGTGCTGGAATACTATCAATCCGATAATAATTGGCAGGAATTGGCAGGAGATATTACGGGGCGCAGACAACTGGAAGAAGTACGTCTGCGTATGACGGCAGAGGTAAATGTGAAACTGCTGCGTAGCGGTTTTGCCATTGATACGGCGCCTATGGAACAATTAGTTGAAGCTCTGAAACAGGCGGAGGCCCAGGTAGCACAGAGTCTGTTTCCACGGGCGGCTGAGCCTGTGGAACAGTATCATTTATATCAGCGTACCAATACGGTGGTGCAGGAGCTGCCCGGATTCCCGGTGCAGATTTTGAATCGTTTTCTGGAAGATGACAGTCCTGCCTTGGGCGTACTTCACTGGGAGGGTGCGCAGCTGCAAAGAGCACTGAGGGAGGCCAATGCTTCCTATGAGACCCTAATGACTGCTCCCAGAAGGGATCTGGGAGATAGTATGAAAAAGGCCTTTGCCGGAGTGGAACAGCTTTTGGCGGATTTGGGAATGGAGCCCACGCAGGAGCATCAAAAAGCAGTACGTGCCTTGGGTTATAACCAAATGCCCATCAATGAAGAGAATATTAACCGGATATTACAAGCCCAGGAGCGCGTGGAATCTGTTTTAAAGAAAATGACACCTGCGTCAACTCTGCAAATGATAAGGGATGGCATTAATCCTTTGGAGACAGAGTTGGAACAGCTGGACCATTATCTGGACAGTAGGGCAGGAAGCTATGAAAAGGATGCGGAGAACTATGCCCGTTTCCTTTACGGGCTGGAAAAGAATCATGAAATCACTCCCGAAGAGCGGGAGAGTTATATCGGTATCTATCGTCTGGTGAGGCAAATTGAAAAGTCCGATGGAGCGGCTATCGGCGCGTTGATAAATACCGGTGCCCGGTTACAGCTGTCTACCTTGCTTACGGCAGTACGTAGCAGCAAGTTTAAGGGAATGGATGTACGTGCGGATGATACCATAGGTACCTTGGAACAGTTGGTAGAAAAGGGGGAGAGTATCTCTAATCAAATCGCCAAAGCTTTCTTGGGAGAAGTAAAAGGAATGCTGACAGATGTGTCAGAAAGTGTAGATATACAAAAATCTTTACAAGCAGAGCAGTTACAGCAGTTGCGTGAAGTAGGGCAGGTATCGGAGGAAGCAGTGGAGCTGCTACAGAAAGGGCAGCTGCCGGTGACAGCACATAATCTGTTGGCATCGGATGCATTATTAAAGGATGTGTCCAATCCTTTCCGGGCACTTCGGGACAGGGCAAGGCAGTTGAGAGCGGCAGAGCCTCAGGAGTTGAATGAGGCCATACGTAGTGGCTCAAATCAGGTATTGACCGCTGCCCGGGAGGCAGAGGATATTCTTCCTGCTTATGAGGAGATGATTTCCCGTTTGCAGGAACAGGTGGAGCAGGAAACTTTTTCTCAGAATATGAAGAACATTACTTCCCTGGATGTGCACCAGATGCAGATGTATTATAAGCAACTCCATATTCTGGGCAATGTAGCCCATAATACCCGGAGTATTGGTACCAATGGCAGAGAAGAGTATATGATGCCCGTGTATATCGGGGAACAGTTAACCAGAGTACACCTGACCTTGGAGAAGGGGCAGGCGCAAAAGGGGCTGGTGGATATCCGTTGGAATGGAGAAAATGGAGAGCAATTGCATATGAAGCTACAGCTTTCCGGTCAGGTATTATCCTGGTCCATGGAAGGAAATCGCGCGCCGGGACTTATGGAAAATGGCAGAATTGCCGATATACTCAGTGAAGTAGTAGGAGAACGCTGGCAGGTGGAGCAGGAGGTATTTACCACAGCCGGTCAGATTAGCTCTAGAAATACAGGAAGTGCCTGGTTAAAGAATCATTTGTCCCAAGGGGCAGATACACCGGAGCTGCCGGCAGAGGAAGAAGCAGCTGATAATACAGAGCTTTATCGAGTGGCCAGGATGGCCTTACAGGCAATAGAGAGAGGTATGCATGAGAATTAATTATAATGTATCTGCAATGATATCCAATAATGCACTTAGCAACAGTGACAATCTGTTGGCCAAATCCCTGGAGAGATTGTCCTCCGGTTTGAAGATAAACAGGGCCAAGGATAATCCGGCAGGTCTGGCTATGGCCAAGAGAATGAATGCCCAGATTGAAGGTGTGGGGATTGCCAACCAGAATGCGGGAGATGGTATTTCCGTATTGGAGACTGCTGATGGAGCGCTTACGGAAGTGAGCGATATGTTGCAGAGAATGAACGAACTGGCAATTAAGGCGGCTAATGGTACCATGTCCGATTCTGACCGTGCTACCATTCAGGATGAGATTACTCAGCTAAAGGAAGAAATCACCCGTGTTTCCAAGTCTACAGAGTTTAACGGACAGAAGCTTTTGAATGGCGAATTTGCATTCAAGGGCTATACCAATAACATCGGTATCAAGGTCAATTCCTATACCCAGTATGTGCCTTTCAAGACCTATAATATTGAAAGCCTCAGTCTGGAAAAGGAAGTGGTGGACGGAGAAGAGACAGGTGATTACCTGTTGACGGATATTACCCTGGGGGCAGATTTCCCGGATGGTGTTACTGCCACTTGTGAGAATAATATGTTGACCCTGAAAGGTAATGATAATTTTGAGATTAAGCTGGATTTAGACCAGTTAGATTTGGGTGCAGATACCAGTGTGACCTATAGCACGGCAAACGGTGATGCCCTTTCCGTGGATTGTACCGGTATCGGTCCCATGCGTTTGCAGATAGGTTCCAACGAAGGACAGATTGTAGCCATCAATATACCGGATATGTCTCTGAGAAATTATGGTATAGAGGACTTGGATGTGACTACAGAAGAAAATGCCAATAAGGCTGTTCCCATGATTGAGGGTGCGATTCAATTCCTGACCGGAGTACGCAGCCAGTTGGGTGCATACCAGAATCGTCTGGAGTCCACAATCAATAGCTTGGATATAACCAGCGTCAACATGACTGCTGCATATTCCAGAATTATGGATGTGGATATGGCAGAGGAGATGACCACCTATACCACCAACCAGGTACTGACCCAGGCAGGCACCTCCATGTTGGCCCAGGCCAATGAGAGACCTTCTCAGGTGTTACAGCTGTTACAGTAGGAAAGGGTAGCCTATGACCAAGGAAAAAAAGCAGGAATTTACCTTCCGTATTACCAGAGCCAATGAGACAGAGCTGGTGGTGATTCTCTACGAGATGCTGTTGTGCTATCTGGACGAGGCAAAACAGTGGTTGGGTGGTGGAGATGAGGTATGTACCCAGGAGGCCTTTCGAAAGGCCCGGGGATGCATCAATGAGTTGATGCTGTCCCTCCATCCGGAGCATGCGCCGGCGGGAGAGCTGATGCAACTATACATATACAGTCTGAAGAGACTGGCCCATAGCGAGCGTACCGGAGATACAGAATCACTGGATCAGGTACATCGCATGATGGAGGCATTGCATAGGGCCTATGCCCAAATTGCTCCCCAAAATACTAACGGGCCGGTAATGAACAACTCTCAGACCGTATATGCAGGTCTTACTTATGGTCCCAAGGACCTAACCGAAAACATGGCTGACCAGGGTTCGAATCGGGGAATGTGTGTATGATACAGGTTCCTCCGGTTGCTTCTCGGCAACAGCCAGAGATACCAGGTGGGCATGCCGCTTTTGCAAAGCAATAATTTCATAGATATAGCTGTCGATCATATCGGCATCAGTGGCGTTATCAAAACCCGCATAGGCAAATTCCAGAGCCTGGCGGGTTTTTTCTATGGAGTCCATTATGGACACAGGGGTGAAATCCTCCTGGGTCAGCTGGGATGTATTGTATTTATGATGAGTAATCGATTTCATAGGCTACTCCTTTCGTTTCCTATACTGGTATTAGTATAGGCATCAAAAATACAAAATATACCAACGGATGAAAAAAGTGACATAAACAAGTATCAAAGGACATACAGTGTAAAAAAACCTGGAGTAGGATATGGAATCCTTGGGTAAATTTTTGCTCCGTTGTCTGACCGGCGGGGTGGCAATCATTACATTGAATCTGATACTGGCAGGTCAGGGAATGGCCACCTATGTGGGGGTCAATATGATCACATTATTGACCTGCGGAGTCCTGGGATTGCCCGGATTTCTGGCACTTTACGGGCTTTCATTTTATCAGCTGATTTAAAAAAATCAAAAAGTTTTTATAAAGACTTGTCAACGGTTGGTTCAAGAGCTATAATGCAAGCATCGAAATATGGGGAATTTTGATAGGGGAGATGATTAATTGTTGACATTTTGCGTGATGTCGGGGTTTGGCGCGATTTGGGATTATTATAGCGGCCGGATACCCAACAGGCTACTGGCATTGATGCTGGCCTGGAGCATCTGCTACCGGTTCCGGGAGGATTCCTGGATGGGGGTAGTGGGACTGCTTTTGCAGGGCGCGGTATTGCTGGTCCTGACCTTTCCTTTGTACCGCATCGGTAGTGTGGGAGCCGGAGATATTAAGCTCATTGCACTATGCTGTGGATTTCTACAGAGGGAGTATATTATTTCTTTTCTTTTTTCTATGCTGCTGTTCGCAGCAATATTTTCCATTTTTAAACTGGTACGCAATCATATGACTATGGAGAGACTGCGATATTTTGTGTCCTATGTGACGGAAGTGTGTCGTAGTGGCAGGTGGTTTCTATATGTGAACGACCAAAGAGAATTAGGCAGAGTGGGTATTTGTATGTCCGGTCCTGTGTTCCTTGGCCTGCTCTTGCATTTAGGAGGTGTGTATTGAAGGATTTGACACTGCTATTATGCGACCGGGAGGAGGATTATGCACAAATGCTGGCGGAATACCTTTTAAAACAAAAGGGGATTCAATGGAAGGTGTGCGTGTATACTTCCGCCGAGGAGTTGTTACGGCAGGAGAAGACCCGGGCAAAAACCGGGGGAGACATTGTGCTATTAGCGGAAAGTGCCTGGGAGGACAGGTTATCCCTGTTATCCGGTGTGTGTATGGTGATATTGGATGAGTGCAATCAGGAGGGATTGGCGGAATATCCTCATATTTCGAAATATCAAAGCGCAGACCGGGTAACGGGACAGTTGTTGGAGTTGTATGCACAGCAGGAAGGAAAGGTGGCTTGGGGCCGGAGGGTATGCGGGGGTACCCGGGTCATCGGGTTTTATTCGCCGGTACATAGATGCCTGCAGACTACGATGGCCGGTGCCTTGAGCCAGGCTTTGGCGGAGCGGGGGAGGACTCTTTATTTGAATCTGGAATACCTGGGAGAGAATTCAGAGGCGGGAGACCATGACTTGGCAGATTTACTTTACTTTTTAAAACAGGACGGAGAAGTCTTTCGGTTGCGACTGGAATCCATGCTGCGACGCATAGGAACATTAGATTATATTCCTGCAATGAAAGCGGGAGATAATCTGTCAAGGATCACCTCTCAGGAATGGTTGCGTTTGCTGGAGCGTCTGGAAAAGGAATGTGGGTACGAATATGTAGTGCTGGATTTGTCTGAAAGCGTGCAGGGACTACTTGAGATTCTGAGGTATTGTACCCGGGTACTGACCATTTCCCGTAAGGAGCCTATGGCCCGAGCCAAAGAGAGGCGTTATCGTCAGCAACTGGAGTTGTATCACTATGAGGATATACTGGAAAAAACACGTTTTATAGGACTGCCTCAGTTACCGGTAGTGCCCGGCTCTTTTGGGGAAGAGGGTACAGGAGCGTTGACCTGCTACATACAAGAATTGGTAGAGGAACTGGTGGGAAAGGAGTAGTTAATGGATTACGGGGAGATGAAAAGACGTCTTAGTAGCCGGGTACAGGAGCGGCTGGGATATGTGCGGGATGTGACAGATGGGGAGGTAGAGGATGTTATTGATGAGGAGCTATTACGGGAACAGGAACTGACTGTCTGGCCGGTGGCGCAGCGTAGAAGATTACAAAAGGAAATATTTGATTCCTTGAGACGATTGGATATTTTGCAGATTTTCGTGGAGGATTCAGATGTTACGGAGATTATGATTAACGGTCCGGAGCAAATATTTGTAGAAAAAAACGGTCAATTGAAGCTGCTGGATGTGCATTTTGATTCCCCGGAGCGGTTGCAGGCGGTGATTCAGCAGATAGTAGCAGGATGTAATCGCACTGTAAATGCAGCTCATCCGGTGGTGGATGCCAGATTGCCTGATGGAGCAAGAGTGAATGTGGTTATGGACCCGGTGGCATTAAATGGCCCTATTGTGACCATACGCCGGTTTCCGAGAGAGCCCATTACCATGGGACGCTTGGTGGAATTGCATGCTATTTCCTATGAGGCGGTGGAGCTGTTGCAGCGATTGGTACAGGCTGGTTATAACATTGTGGTCAGTGGAGGTACGGGTAGTGGTAAGACTACTTTTTTAAATGCGTTGTCTGAGTTTATTCCTGCTGATGCGCGGGTCATTACTATTGAGGATAGTGCAGAGCTGCAGTTGTTGGGGTGTACCAATCTGGTACGCCTGGAGACACGGGTAAGTAATGGGGAGGACTGCGAAGAAATCGATATACGGCAATTGATACGTACTTCCTTGCGAATGAGGCCGGACCGCATTATTGTCGGCGAGGTTCGGGGTGGGGAGGCCTTTGATTTACTGCAGTGCCTGAATACCGGCCATGACGGCAGTATGTCTACGGCCCATGCCAATAGTGCGGCGGACTTGCTGGCCCGTTTGGAAAACATGGTTTTGATGGGGATGGACCTGCCTTTGACAGCTATTAAGCAGCAGATTGCAGCTGGTGTGGATATTATTGTTCATTTGAGCCGCCTGCGGGATCGAAGCAGAAGGGTCACAGAGATTGTGGAGGTAGAAGGATTTGGTAATGGGGAGATACGGTGGCATCCTTTGTTCCTGTTTGAAGAACAATGCGAGGAGAATCAGAAAGTGGTGGGGAATTTGGTGCCCGTGGAACGACTCCGTAGTATGCAAAAGCTGCAGGCGGCCGGATTATCGTCGGGTTAATTGGGGCAGGGCAGGATGGTGTCTGGCTTTGTCTAAAAGTATGATAGTGTCAGTATTATTGGCCTTTCTTTTTTACCGGAGTGTTTGGGCATTGGTGCCCATGTTGTTACCGGGATATCTGTTTCTGCGTCAACAAATGAAACGAAATATTCAGCAAAATCGGGAATTGTTATTGATGCAGTTTCGGGAGTGTATTT
>JAFUKK010000048.1 GCA_017473665.1 Lachnospiraceae bacterium | reverse complement strand
TGAAGCATTCCACCTATTATGCAGAACTAATGGAACGCCTGGTGGACATCAACTCAGGAGACGAAAAACCCATCACCGGTATCTCCGTTTGGGGCCTGGTGGATGCGCCCGATACTACCCCCAGTGATTATCATTATCGCCAAAACGGCCCCTACTGCGGCTTATTTAATGAAAGTTATGAGGTAAAGGACTCCTTCCATAAAGTATACGAGATGCTAAAGGAAAAACAGAAAAAATCTAATACCAATTGAAACCCTATAAGGAGAATCCATTATGTATTTTATCAAAGAAAATATCCCTGCCTCTGTGCTGGTGGAGCCGGAAGCCTTTGAAGGCGTATACCGGGTTGCAGAAAAAGTGACTCTGGATTTTGAAAAGGTATGCGGCCAAAGACCGCAGATTATCCGTGAGCTAACTCCCCATCCGGCACAAACTCCCATTCTTTTTGCCACCCTCGGCAAGAGTCCTTTGGTGGACACTCTGGTATCTGCCGGGAAGCTGGATATTTCCGGAATTCAAGGCAAATGGGAATGCTATCTGCGTACCACCATCCTCAATCCCTTTCCGGGTATAGAGGAGATGATAGTTGTCTGCGGTAGTGATAAGCGGGGAACTATCTACGGCATGTTCTCCCTATCCGAATATCTGGGGGTTACTCCCCTGTGCTACTGGGGCGATGCCGAACCTGTGCCCTTGGCTGACGTAGCTGTGGGCACGAACTGGAACATGGTCTCCAAGGAGCCCTCTGTGAAGTTCCGGGGATTCTTTATCAATGACGAATGGCCCTGTTTCGGGCAATGGACCCGCGAAAAATTCGGAGATGTAAATGCAGATGCCTATGAAGTCATCTTTGAGTTTTTACTGCGCATGAAGGGCAACTATCTGTGGCCCGCCATGTGGTGCTCCAATTTCCCCTTAGACGGCCCCGGCAGTCTCAATGAGGAACTGGCAGATATGTATGGTGTGGTAATCGGCTTTTCCCATCATGAACCCTGCTTACGTGCCGGTGGCGAATACTCCCTGGTAAGAGGAGCCAATTCCCCCTACGGAGATAAGTGGAGCTTTCTGACCAATCGGGAAGGCATCACCAATTTCTGGCGGGACGGACTGCTACGCAGCGGAAAATACGAGAATCTCATTACCATCGGTATGCGAGGCGAAGCAGACTCCACCATCCTGGGAGAAAACTCCGGCCTCAAGGAAAATATTGATTTATTGAAGGATGTAATTACTGTCCAAAAACAACTAATTCGGGAATGCTGCGGGGACGAGAAGGCTGACGCACAGCAGCTTCTGGCCATTTATAAAGAAGTGGAGCCCTTCTTTTACGGAGATGAGACCAGTGCCGGATTAAAGGACTGGGATGGTCTTGAAAATGTCATCTGCATGCTTTGTGAAGACAATTATGGTTTCCTACGCAGTCTCCCCTCCAAGGAGCTGTATCAACAGATTACCTCCCGTGGCGGTGGCTTTGGCATGTACTACCATCTGGATTATCACGGTGCTCCCGTATCCTACGAATGGATGCCCAGTACGCCTCTCCCCCAAATCTGGGACCAAATGTGCATGGCTTATGATTACGGTGTCCGGGATGCATGGATCGTAAATGTGGGAGATGTAAAGGGTAATGTATTTGAACTGGAGTATTTCCTGACCCTGGCCTATGATTACGACACCTGGGGAAGCAGTGCTCCCAACAGCTGGAAGCAATATTTGGAGCAGAAACTTACCGCTCTCTTCCCTAATCTGACAGAGCAATTACGCCGGGATATCCAAAAAATCTATACGGACTATATGTCTATCAATGCCCTGCGCCGACCGGAGGCAGTGAATGAAAATACCTTCCATCCCTGTCATTATCTGGAAGCTGACCGCTTGTTACAACGTATAGCATCCTGCGAACAACTGGCAGATTCTGTACATCAGCAAATACAGGAAGCAGGCAATATCCGTGCAGCGCAAGCCTATTACAGCCTGTTCTATTACCCGGAGCAGGCCAGCATGAATTTATACAAAATGTGGCTCTATACAGCCAAAAACCATCACTATGCCTCCCAAGGGCGGGTCATTGCCAATACCTATGCGGCTTACGTAAAAGAATGCCTCCAAAAGGATGTGGCCCTGGGCAGGGAATTCGCTACTTTCCGTGAGGGTAAGTGGAATGGTATGGAACTGGAAGCCCACATTGGCTTCCGCACTTGGAATGAGGACGGATGCAGATATCCTATATGTCATATTGTGGAACCTTACGAGGAACCCAGACTGTCTGTATCCCGCAAAGACTCCTCTGCCACAGCCATCCGTGCCTTTGGTGGTCCCAAACAAATCATCGTGGATGATTTCCTGGATGGGCAGACCCGGGAAGTAACTCTGGAACTGGCTAATACCGGCGTGGATTTAGTAGATTATGAAATTCAGGGCAGTGCTCCCTGGCTGGAACTGTCCGATACTTCCGGATGCCTCTCACTTATCCATGAATTACAACTGACCTATCATCCTGAGCGGATGTCTTTGGAGGAAGATCAGGTAATCCTAACCATCCGTTCCACCAAGTCAAGACTGATTGTGGAATACAAGCCGGAGATTCAGATAGTGGTATCCGCATGCAAGAAAAAGGAACTACTGCCCCGGACCGCTTATCCCCGCAAGGGATTGATTGCCATAGATGCACCGGCATATTATGAAAAACACTGCCGGTCAGGTGCAGAGTATGTAGAGCTGGAGGGCTATGGACGTAGTGGCTTCGGTATGAAGGTATTGCCCAATACTGCCAGTTTTACCTTAGAAGAGGAGGCTCCCTCCATAAGCTATCGTTTTGCAGTAGACTCACCTGGTCAATATATAGCTGAACTTTGGCTGACTCCTACCAGTCCCGTGCTGTATCAAGGTGCCCACAGATTGGCTCTGCAACTGAACGACGGGCCCAAAGAAGTCATCTCCCTCCTTCCGGAAACCTACCGGGCCGGAGACTGGCGTGACAGCGTATGGAGCAAGGGCGTCATGGACCATATCCGTAAGGTTACTGTACCCATTACCTGTGATACATTTGTAAACACCCTTACCATATCCGCCATGGATGCAGGCGTGATACCGGAACGGATTCTGATATATCCCAAGGACACCCCACCTTTGGATAGCTATCTGTGCATCTAAATAGAAAAAGGACGCCTGCTGACAAAAATCCTCCCGTCAGCCGGCGTCCTCTTATTCTTCCCCATACTTCTCTTTTAACCTTTGGTTCATCTTCTTTGCAGCTTTCAAATCAATGATATAATAAGCCCCAAAGGCAAGCAGGTATACTGCTGCCACAGCTACCAGCATCATTACAATTCCCGGCACGCTGAAACGAAGCCAGCCAAACCAAATTCCCAGAGGCACCATAACGCCGGATAATGCAATGTAATGTATGAAATACTTCAACACCTCTCCCATAGCGCTTTTGCAGTCAATGTACACTATGGTAACCGTTACCAGCGTGGTGGCCAGCCCTGACAACATCACCTGCCACAAGGTAGGCGCGGGCAGTGTTTCGGTACCGGAGAGGCTGAAAACTACTGCGGTTACCATCAAAATACTTGTTGTTATATAAAAGTACCATTTAATATATTCACCTATTTTTTTCATAGCATCCTCTCCTATATATCCAGTTGTGCTTTCAGGGCGGGAACATATTGCCTTGAAATAATCACAGTTTCGTTATTCTTCAGTTTCCCTTCAAAACGACCGTTTAACATAGGTCTCACATAGGTGATTTTGGAAACATTCACCACCACTGCCTTAGATATACGAAGAAAATCCGTATCTGCATATTCTTCCTCTATCTCATATAGCTTTTTATGTACCTCATACACCTGCTTCGCTGTATAAGCATAGACCTTATTATCCACTGACTCAAAGTAATAAATATCCTTCAGGGTCAGCTTCTGGATTTTATCCTCCACATATCCCGTAAGAGTATCTTTTTCTGTCTTTAAAGCCTGGATTAATTTCAACATCTTTTCATCCACTGACGCACAGCGAAGAATGATTTCATCCTCTTCCCCGGGCTTTGGAGTTTCAATGGTTATCTTCATATTTTTCCCCCATTATCTGTCTGTTTTCTTGGTTTTCCATAATAGGACTGCCCCCAACACCAAAAACAGTATACCACATCCCAACAAAATCCACCACTCTGCCCAGACGGAAACATCCGTACTACCAATTTTCAAGTCAATGCCCATCATAATCCGGTATTCATTGATTACTTCCCGGGGTATACCGGCCAAAGTATTCTCTAAAGCAGTGTCCGTCATGATTTTACGGAACATGGAGGAACCATAAATAACCGGTGTACACTTCATTACATTTCCTACCCCCTCAGCCAGTCCTCCAATGGGGATATAGATTCCTCCAAAAAAGCCTACCAGGGTACCAATCACCGTCCCAATGCCACTCCAGGCACCTTCGCTTTTGGCTATATGGGATAATAAATACATAAAGGTTGCATAAGTAAAGGAATTCACCATAATCATGGCAATCAATTTTAAATGCTCTGCCAGAGAAAACCACTCCATCCCTTTCCAGACACCGATACCCTCTACGATAGCCAGCGTGAGAATGCAAACCAATACCGATGCCACCCAAGCTGCCGCCACATAAGAAGCGGTAATGGTAAACTGATTGGCAGAAGAAGTGTATATAGCGTTCAATCTACCGCTTACCCTATCCTTGATCATTCCGGAATATGCCGCCAGGGTAACGGTTACTGCATTAATGGAAAGAATACCGGCACAGGTCCAGGCAAAAATAAGTAATTCCGCGTTCTTTTGATCCATTGCCGCATCTCTTCCCGGAGAATAAGAAAGCAGTTCCGTAACATTTTCAATACTCATATCCCCTAAAAAGAACACCATCAAAAGGATTACGATAAACATAGAAAGCAATGAGAAAAAAATCGCTCCCCAATCCCTAAAATAGATTCTCAAATTACGTTTTGTAAGTTCTATAAATTTTAACATTTCAACATACTCCTTCTATAATGATCTTCCCACTGCATTCAAAAAAACATCATCCATATTCCCCTGAATCACTTCCAACCCCTGTAAAAGTGATTTCTCCTTTTCTGCAATAGCAAGTGCCTCCAACGTATTTTCTAACATAACTTCCTTTATTTCTCCATTTTTATAAAAGAGTTTTAATTTGTCCTTTGCATACTTTTCTTTTAAAGCAAAGGGGGTTCCGGAAGTAATAATATCACCCTTATCCATGATGATAATGTTATCAGCCCCGGCTGCTTCCTCCATATAATGGGTAGTCAAAAACACCGTCATCTTTTCCTTTTCCTGTAAACTTTTCACAGTCTCCCATACATCCTGCCGTGTAGCCGGGTCCAAGCCCGTGGTAGGCTCATCTAAAAATAAAATTTCCGGTGTATGCATCAGTGCCGCTGCAATTTCACTTCTTCTTTTCTGTCCCCCTGAAAGGAGTTTGTACTTTTTATCTAAAATATCTTCCAGTTTCAAGATTTCCGTTAACCTATCACATTGCTTTAATGCTTCTTTCTTACTTGCCCCATGTATGATTCCTCTGCACATCAGATTTTCACGGACAGTCATAATTTCATCTAAATAATTCTGCTGATATACAATTCCGATTTTTTTGCGGATACTTTCGTTTGCTCTCCCCAACGGTTGACCACATATTTCAACCACACCTTCCTCCGGCGTAATCAGTGTGGACAACATATTGATTACTGTTGTTTTTCCTGCACCATTCACTCCCAAAAAACCAAGCATGGAACCTTTTTCAACAGTAAAAGAAATATGATTCACCGCCCTTACCTCACCATAACATTTTGTTAAATTCTCTACCTTTATCGCATTCATCCAATGTTACCTCCG
>JAFUKK010000047.1 GCA_017473665.1 Lachnospiraceae bacterium | reverse complement strand
CGATTTCAAAAATCGTACCGGTGTAATAGGACATACCTCGTACCAAAGTAGCATCAAATACCATATCAAACTGTGCTGCCTTGGTAGCACTGACACTGTCAATAATCTCCTGTAAGCCCTCTGCCACCTGTGTATCCAGGAAACCATTTAAGGTCTCTGCCAGATATGCCACGCCATTCTCAGCACTCTCCAGGCCCTTGAACAGATCCAGATATTTATCAACACTTTCCTTAGCAAAGCCATTGGCCAGAAGCTCTGCTTCCACACCCTCCAGACCAATCTTGTCCATCTTATCCAGTGTAATAAATACGCTGTCATAGGAATCCTCTGCAAAACCGCTGTACGCAGCCATGGCCTTCAGAATCTGACGGTCATTGATACGAATCTGAAAATTCTTAAAGCCCAGCTTACCTAAAGTGGTAGTGGTAGCCAGAATCAGCTCAATCTCCGCCAGATTGGAGGGCTCACCTAAGATATCAATATCACACTGCATGAATTGACGGTAACGCCCTCTCTGGGGACGGTCCGCACGCCAAACATTGCCCATCTGTAGGGACTTAAAGGGGGCAGGCAGCTGTGCCGCATTATTAGAATAATAACGTACCAGGGGCACGGTCAGGTCGTATCTCAATCCGCCATCCACTACCTCTTCTTCTGTGGTAGCTTCTGCCACATTCAGCTTCTCTCCACGCTTTAAAATCTTGAAAATCAACTTCTCATTGTCGCCACCCTGCTTATTGGTCAGGTTGGCAATATTCTCCACGCAGGGAGTCTCGATGGAAGTAAATCCAAACTTGCCGTAGGTCTCCTTGATTACGCCGATTACATAATCACGGATTTGCATCTCCTCCGGTAAAATATCCTTCATGCCTGTCACAGGCTTTTTACTCAGTGCCATAGTTCCTCCGTTCCTCTTTATAGAACAAATGATTTTATCTTGCTTTACATCATCTTTAAATAATATATTCTTTCAAATAAACTGTCAATATTTCCGTACAGAAATCTACTCCTCTAACGCAAATAACGCCGCCTTCCGCTCCAGCATCTCATCAATCTTGTCCATGTACAGCTTCACGTCTTTAATATTGTCACTCCGTTCGATGCGTCCGTCAGGGAAAACCAGCTTGGAAATGCTGCCTGCCCCCAAAGCTACAATGGTCTGCTTTTCTTCCATGATTAAGATATTGTAGATACCGAATTTACCAGGCAGGGCGTAGCCTACGTTCTCGAAATTACCGGACATATTTTTCTGGCGATACAGGTAATAGGGCTCCATGCCCAGTCTGCGGGCTCCCTCTGCTGCAATCTCCATAGTAGTGTCCGTATTATTCAGAGTCTCTACCCCATATTCCTTTATCCACTGGTTCAGCTTGGAGGCTCTCTTAATAGCCAGGGAATGGACGGTGAGGCTATCCGGTGCCAATTCTACCACCTTATCTATGGTACGCTGTAAATCCTCCTCCAGTTCTCCGGGCAGACCCAAGATTAAGTCCATATTGATATTGTCAAAACCCACCTCTCTAGCCAGGGCATAAGCCTCCAGCACCTGCTCTACGGAAGCTTTCCGGCCGATGATATCCAGGGTCTCCTGTTTCATGGTCTGGGGATTCACGGAAATACGTCCCACACCATGCTTTTTCAGCACCTCCAGCTTCTCTCTGGTGATACTGTCTGCCCTGCCTGCTTCCACGGTGAATTCTTTGACCGTGGAGAAATCAAACAGTTCTTTCAGTTTACTAAGCAGTCTATCCAGCTGATGGGGCTCCAGGGTAGTGGGAGTACCACCACCAATATAAACCGTATCCAATATCTTATGTGCATAAGCCTTGGACACGTATTCCATCTCTTTAATTACGCAGTCCACGTACCGGTCCACTTCCTTCCGGTAGGCACCAATGGCATAGGAAGTAAAGGAGCAATACAGGCACGTGGTGGGGCAAAAGGGAATACCGATGTACAGGCTGTAACCACCTTCATAATGAATGCCGGATAACAGCTCCCGCTCTCTTCTGGCAATATCGATGCTAAGTAATGCCTTTTCTTCACTGACCAGATGCTGCTCCTGCAATTTGTCTACAATAGCCTTATCTGTCATCCCTTCCTCCAGCATGGCATAAGCCAGCTTGGTGGGCCGGATACCTGTCAGGTTCCCCCAGGGCAAAGTCTTGCCGGTATATTCACATAGGGTTTTATAGAAAAACCGCTTAAAGGCCAATTTAAACTCCACCGGATTCTCTGACAGATTCTCTCCGGGATTACATTCCCACAAATACTCCTGCTGCCCGATAGCAATCTCACCTTTTTCCTGCTCCACCACTACCCGGATGCCGATTTTCGGCTCCAGAATAGCCCTCTTAGCAGGAGAAGTGGCAGGCGTCAACACCTGTACCTCCTCCTGGGACCAAAAGGCCTTTACCAGGGAATGAATATCATATTCAAAGCTTTCCAAATTTACTTCTACTATCATACGCTCTCCACACAAAATCCATCCTCAGGAGCTTTCCTGCGGAAAACTCCCAAGGATGGACTCAAAATCCTTATCCGCAAAAGGGATTATACTTTTGCTCATACTCAATGGTGGTACTGTCACCATGTCCCGGATACACCTTGGTATCCCCGGGTAATACAAATAGTTTGTCCTTAATGGAACGTACCAAAGTGCCCATGCTACCGGTAGGGAAATCAGTCCGCCCTACAGACTCCTGGAACAGGGTATCACCGGAAATGAGAAAGCCTGCCTCCTCCACATAATAGCAACAGCCTCCGGCGGTATGTCCGGGAGTAGCTATCATACGAAAGGTAATACCTGCCAACTCTATCTCCTGGCCATCCTTCAAATATTCATCTGCTTCCATAGTATAGGAACGGTGCATCTGGGCAGATACATTTTTCCGGGCGTCCGCCAGCACCTCTGCCTCTGCCTCATTGGCATACACAGGCACACCTGTGGCCCCTTTCAAGCCTTCTACACCCCAGATATGATCGAAATGACCATGGGTCAGCAAAATCGCCTTTACCTGAAAACCGTTACGCTCCAGTGCAGCATTGATCTTGTCCCCCTGATCTGCCGGGTCTATGACCACCGCCTCAGGAGCGCCCTCGCGATATACAAAATAGGTATTGGTACTACATACTCCCAGCACCATTCTTCCAATTTTAATCTCTGACATTAGCCTAT
>JAFUKK010000046.1 GCA_017473665.1 Lachnospiraceae bacterium | reverse complement strand
CACTTGGACCTGGAAGGATGCCGGGAAGTGGCTGTTGGGCAGATTGCCGGCACTGGGCAGATTTTTTCTTGGTAAATTAAAAGATATCAATATAAAATCAAAAAAGAAGAACGATGCGGATATAGATACTTATTTTGAGGAGGATGAAGATGATGAAAAAGAAATGGATGAGTAAAGTTCTGGCACTCACCTTAAGTCTGGCTATGGCATTGGGACTTTGTTCCTGTGGCAAAAAGCCGGGAAATGATGCGCAGCAACAGGAAAATAATCTGTTGGCTAAGCAGAATGTATATCGCATGCAGGAATTGGAACTTCCGGTATCCGGAGATGAAATAAATGTACAGAGCAGTGTGTGTATTGACGACAAGTTGTATTTTATAGCCAATGTATATCATTACAATGAAGGCGGAGAGACAGAGACTGTATTGATTTCCATGAACATGGACGGCTCGGATGCTAAGAAGATTGAGTTAGAATTACCTGAGCCTTATAAGCGCCCGGACCAGGAAGATGGCGATAATGAAGGAAATAGTGGAAATACAGGCAATGATGGAGCGGTTCCCCTGCCTATGCCCAGAACTGCAGAAGTACAGTTGGATGCCGCTGTAGCACTTCCTGAGGTAGATATGGAAGTGGCCATTGAAGTACCGGCAGATGGTGAGATGTGGGTAGATCCCGGTTTTTTTGAGAATACCTATTATGGCAACTATAAATTTTCTTCTGTGGGTAAGCTTTATGGAGTAGAGTATTACAACTATGAGAATTACGGTGACCCTAATAATTATGTGTATGAGAGTAAAAGCTCTTTGGTATGCTGGGATTTAGAGGGTAAATTGCAGTGGAAGAATGAGATTAGCTCCACATCGGACGGTGCAAACGAAAGCTGGTTGAATGAGCTGGTACCTCTGCAAGACGGTTCCTTGTATGCGATTTTCTCTGAAAATGACGGCTCCCGTACGAAAATGCAAATCAGTGCAGATGGTACCTTGGGTGAAAAGCAGCCCATGAAGCTGGATACATCCAAGATATCCAATATGAATGATATGGTAGCAGGTAAGGATGGTAAATTCCTGATTACCTATTATGATGAGGAATGGATGAATCTGTACATGGCTACTTATGACCTGGCAACGGATGTGATGTCTGAGGGACAGATGTTACCCAGCACTATGACCCAGCAGGGCTTTGATAGATTGTTACCCGGCAAAGATACGGATATTGTATACTGTAATACCCAGGGTGTATGGTCCTATAATATGGGGGATGCAGAACCTGCAAAGATTATGGACTATGTGAATTCTGATATTATGGTTAATTATATGAGTAATATTACCATTTTGGATGAGGAGCATTTTCTTGGGGTATATCAGGGAGAGGATTGGAGTAAGACCTATACCGGCATATTTACAAAAGTGGCTCCCGAGGACGTGCCTGATAAGCAGGTAATGACCATGGGCGGCTGGTATATTTCCTCCCAGGTAAAGACTGATATTATCGAATTTAATAAGACAAATACCGAATATAAGATTATTTTAAAAGATTACAGCCAGTATAATACCAATGAGGATTATATGGCAGGACGTACAAAGCTGAATAATGATATTGTTACCGGTAATATGCCGGATATGCTGTATCTGAATAATGATTTTGATATCAGTGCGTATGCGACCAAGGGATTACTGGTAGATATCGGTGAGTTGATGGCAAAGGATGAGGAACTAAGTAAGGAGAAATACCTGACCAACGTATTCGATGCATATTCCCTGGATGGTAAGCTGTATCAGGTACTTCCCAGCTTTTATGTGCAGACATTCTTAAGTCATAAGGATATTGTAGGGGATAAGGATTCCTTAAGCATCAGTGAATTGCAACAGATTGCCTCCCAGAAGGAAGGAAGCAGTATCTTCCAGTATATTACCCAGGAGAATTTTATGTATTATATCTTCAACTATTGTGGAAGAGATTTTGTGGACCCCACCACCGGGACTTGTAATTTTGATTCTCCTGAATTTATCAGTTTGTTGGAGTTTGCCAAGACGTTGCCGGCAGAGTATGTATATGATGAGGAAGAACAGTTTGATTATCAGACTCAGTATATGAGTGGTAGAGTGTTGTTGGGAGATTTTGCAATCACCAATTTCCAGCATATCAGCTATACTTTGAACGGATTATTTGGCGGTAAGGCCAATTATACCGGATTCCCTTTGATAGAAGGTTCCAAATCTGTACTGTATTCCGGTGAGTCCTACGCTATTTCCGCTAAGAGTGGCAATATCGATGGTGCATGGAATTTCCTGCGTCAATATATGACCAAGGAAAAGCAGGAGAATTTGGAATGGTATCTGCCGGTAATGGAATCTGTGTTGGATGAGAAGGCCAAGGAGGCAATGGCAAGACCTTATTGGTTGGATGAAAACGGGGAAAAACAGGAATATGACAATACCATGTATGTGAATGGAGAAGAAATTGTGATTCCTCCTTTGAGTCAAGAACAGTTGGATGAACTGATGTCATTTGTGAAGTCTGTAAATACGGCAGGTTACTATAATCAGGATGTACAAAAGATTGTAACAGAGGATGCGGCTGCATTCTTTAGCGGACAGAAAACTGCCCAGGAGGTAGCAACCATTATCCAGAGCCGTGCACAGCTTTTTGTGGATGAAAACAGATAGTAAAAACATACTATAACAAAAGCAAAGGGATACCCCTCATGGGGTATCCCTTTGATGATTTTCGGATGATGCAGAGGTTGGAAAATTTATTCATCCAAAGTAATGTCTATACCCTGGCGGCGTAAATATTCCGGCAGATTTAGTTCTTGTCCGTGATCTCGGAGCCAGTGTTTCTGTTGTTTGTAATCAGGCATCACCCGGGCTACCAGACTCCAGAAATCTTTGGAGTGATTCATATGGGTCAGATGGCAAAGCTCATGGACTACCACATAGTCCAGTACTCTGGAGGGTGCAAAAATCAACCGGTAATTAAATGACAGGGTACCCCTGGAGGAGCAACTGCCCCAACGGCTTTTTTGGTCCCGAATAGATAGGGTGGAAAAGGAGGTACAGATACCTTCTATGTGCATCTGTTGCATTTGTGCGATATAGTATTGGACCCGGGTAGTGATTTGTAGCCGGGCTTTTTCTCTGTAACGCCGCTCCAGTACTTGTAGACGCTTGGTCTCGGCCTCGGTTAAATAGATAACAGAGGATGCCGGACAACATGTGTGTACACCTGTAGGATAATCTATGGACATTGGAAGCCTCCCATATTATAATATCTTGGAAATATACTTATACATGTATTATAATAAGAGAAGCCGCAAAATAAAAGCGGTTTATGCTGTAGAAATAATAGAAGAATGGGCGTTTTTGAAGAGAAAGTCTGTTTGAAGGAGTTAGTATGAACGGAAAATGTATTATCATAGGGGCCGGAGACTTGACCATAGGTGATTTCCCGGTGGGAGAAGAAGACTATATTATTGCAGTGGATGGTGGTCTCAGTTATTGTGGTGTGTTAGGGCTTGAGCCGGATTTGATTCTGGGAGATTTTGATTCCGTGAACGAACAGGAACGGGAGGCCATCAGGCAATTGAAACAGGAGATTCCTGACCGCATTATAGAGCTTCGGCCGGAAAAGGATGATACGGATATGTTGGCTGCTCTCCGGCTGGGGCTGGAGAAGGGGTATGATACCTTTCATATTTATGCCGGTACAGGGGGGAGGTTGGACCATACCCTGGCCAATATCCAGTGTCTGCTGTTTCTGAAACGCAATGGAGCCACCGGATATTTAATTGATGGAAACGGAATGATTTTGGTGATCTGTAATGAGAAGGTCAGTTTCCGGGAGCAGATGGACGGGTATTTGTCTTTGTTTGCTCTTGGCAGAGAAGCAAAAGGAGTAACCATTGAGAACATGAAGTATGAGCTGGACGGCTATACTATGACTACCGATTACCCCAGAGGAATCAGTAATGAATTTATCGGAAAGGAAGCTTCCATCACCGTAGAAGACGGTGAAGTGGTGTGCATTCTCCAGTACTAAGTGAAGCTTCTGTCTACATCAATGACCACGAAGTGATTGGGATGAGTGGCAGACAGAGTGCTCTGGATCATCTGGGTCAGCTGCGCATCTGTATAGGAGAACTTGTAAGGCACTACCACATCAAAGATTAAATTGGTGTGGGTAGGGCCTTTTACTATGCGGAAATCGTGTAGGGTCAATCGCTCATCAATGTCCATAATCAGCTTCTGCATAAAGGATTTGAGTTCAGCGGTCTCTGCATCATCCACGCATACCGGATCCATGTGGATGACAGCACTGCAATGCAGGGTATTTTTGAGCTCGTGTTCAATCATATCAATCATATCGTGTAGGGATAGAATATCGCCGTCGGCAGGTACTTCTGCATGGAGCGAAATCAAAACACGGCCGGGACCGTAATTATGTACGATTAAATCATGGATGCCTATGACCCCCTCGTTGGCCATAACGATATTGGTGATAGCTTGGACAAATTCCGGGTCGGGAGCCTGGCCAAGCAGGGGATTGATGGTTTCTTTGGCGGCGTTGATTCCCGCAAAGCAGATAAACAGTGCCACCAGCAGGCCGCAATAGCCATCGATCTGAATATTGGTGAGGTGGGATATCAAGGTGGCAATGAGTACCACAGTGGTAGCCACACAGTCACTTAAACTATCGGTAGCAGTGGCCAGCATAGCAGCGGAATTGATTTTTTTACCGATGGTGCGGTTGTAGTATGTCATGTATAACTTTACCAGAATGGATGCAATCAGAATAATCACAATGATAGCCGAACATTCCAAGGTCTGTGGCTGAAGAATTTTATCGATGGAGCTTTTTAGTAACTCATAGGCCATAAATAGTATAAGCATGGATACCAGCAGACCGGAGATATATTCCACACGTCCATGACCGAAGGGATGATCCGGGTCCGGCTTTTGGGATGCGATTTTAAAGCCCAGCAGGGTAATAACAGAAGAACCTGCATCGGACAGATTGTTAAAGGCGTCTGCAGTAATTGCAATGGAGCCGCTTAGGGTACCCGCCAAAAACTTTCCTCCAAATAAGAGAATGTTGAAAAAAATACCCACAAAGCTACAGAGGACTCCGTAGGACCGGCGCACCTCAGCATCATGGATATCTTTATTTTTTTTCATAAATAATCTGCTTAGTAATGTAATCATAGGTCTCCTTAGGGTAAACGAAAATTAGCATAATCTTATTATCTATAATAATTCCTTGAGAAGGAAAATACAATTATAAGATATGATAAATTAAATAAAATGTGCATGATAGCAACATATCTGAAGCATTTTCACATGATAAATAGGGAACTTAACTATTGCACCAAAATACTTTTGCGTGTATAATTTTAAGCTGAATGGCAACAAGCATAAGTATTATGCTTAAGATAATAGAGAAACGAGGTAAAAGGATATGAGCAAGAAACCGGTAGTTTTGATGATTTTAGACGGTTACGGATTAAATGAAAAATCCGAAGGTAATGCTGTAGTACAGGGTGCAACCCCTGTCATGGATAAATTAATGAAGGAGTGTCCCTTTGTAAGAGGTAATGCCAGTGGTATGGCAGTAGGTCTGCCTGATGGCCAGATGGGTAACTCCGAGGTAGGCCACCTGAATATGGGTGCCGGCCGTATTGTATATCAGGAACTGACCAGAATCACCAAGGAGATTATGGACGGTACCTTCTTTGAGAATCCTGCACTGCTTAAGGCAGTGGAGAACTGTAAAAAGAATAACAGTGCCCTGCATTTCATGGGTCTGTTATCTGATGGTGGTGTACACAGCCACAATACCCATTTATACGGCTTGTTAGAGCTGGCAAAGAGAAACGGATTGGAGAAGGTATATGTACACTGCTTCTTAGATGGTCGTGATACTCCTCCTGCAAGTGGTAAAGAGTTTGCACAGCAGCTGGCTGCCAAGATGGAGGAAATCGGTGTAGGTAAGATTGCTTCCGTAATGGGCCGTTATTATGCAATGGATAGAGATAACAATTATGATAGAGTGAAGCTGGCTTATGATGCCATGACCAAGGGGGAAGGTCTCACCGCAGCATGTGGTATTTGTGGTATTCAGGCAAGCTATGACAAGGATGAGACAGATGAGTTTG
>JAFUKK010000045.1 GCA_017473665.1 Lachnospiraceae bacterium | reverse complement strand
CTGCTTCGGGTGTATCATCAATAATCAAATCAACACCTGTCATAGTCTCGAGAGTACGGATATTACGTCCCTCACGACCAATAATTCTACCCTTCATTTCATCGTTAGGCAACTGCACAACAGAAATTGTGGTCTCAGAGACATGGTCTGCTGAACATCTCTGGATTGCATTAACCACATATTCCTTTGCCTTCTTGTCTGCCTCTTCTTTGGCGCGAGTCTCAAGTTCTTTGATCATCACTGCCGTTTCATGTTTTACTTCTTCTTCAACAATTTTCAATAAGTAGTCTTTTGCCTGTTCAGAGGTTAAACCTGAAATTCTTTCCAGTTCCTGCAGTCTTTGCTCGTTTAATTTGGACACCTCGTCTTTCATCTTATTTAAAGACTCTTCGCGGGCTGCCAAATTAGCTTCACGTTTCTCGATTGCATCTGCTTTTTTATCGATGTTCTCTTCTTTCTGCTGGACCCTGCGCTCGTATTTCTGAGCTTCTGCTCTACGTTCCTTTATCTCCTTGTCAAGTTCATTCTTGGTACGAATAGTTTCTTCCTTGACCTCCAGTAAGGACTCGCGCTTTTTGGTCTCTGCAGTCTTAAGAGCTTCATCAATAATCTCTCTTGCCTTTTCTTCTGCATTACCGATAGTGGATGCAGCAGCTTTCTTCTGATAAGCTGTGGTCACGATAGCGGTAATAATCGCAGTTACAAGGACGCAGACAATCGCAATGATGATCTTCTCAAGCATTACAGGAGCACCTCCTTATTTGATTTTCATTGTACAAAATAGAATGTATGTACATATCTTTGAGGTCTCCCTCAAAGTCTGAAAACATTCTAACAAGCGAATTACAACATATAAATTTTAAACTTATTTGGCTATTATGTCAAGCATCTTCGCTATAAATACGCAAAGCTTTGGTAATTTGCTCCCCGGAAAATCCTTTTCGAAGAAGAAATTGATACATCTTAGACTGTTGTGCCCGATCTGCCCCTTCCGGTTTATACCCCTTTTTACGCAATAACATGTGTATCATCGCACTTTCATCCTGACTGCCTCCCTGGTCCTCCCAAAGACTCC
Organism: Lachnospiraceae bacterium; assembly: GCA_017473665.1. GTDB lineage: Bacteria > Bacillota > Clostridia > Lachnospirales > Lachnospiraceae > Acetatifactor. Next base: position 8,380 of record JAFUKK010000045.1, on the reverse strand, counting down.
ATGCTTTTTCAAAGAGGTCTGCAGAAATCCCTCGTTTCATCAAATCCTGTTCCATACGCTTACGACTATGGGTGGTCTCACGGTAGGTAATATAATCCAATGCATATTGCAAATCATCCGTATAGTGAAAGGATGCTACATAATCTAATGCTTCCTCTATCACAGAAGGAGGATAATATCCCTCTTCCAGCTTTCGCCGTAGCTGGGAACTAGTATAGGTACGTTTCATCAATAAATTCATAGCCCTTAGCTTGGCACGCTTGGGTAGTACCTCTTCCATAATCTGTACATAATTCTCCGAAGGTAATTCTTCCCCTTGCATCACACCATAGATAGGCAATTCGCCTTTGTATAATACAAAGGCGAATTCCTGGTCTATATATACCTTACTGCGGGACTTCGTCCATTCTACAATCTCAGTCACCTGCACGCTATCACTTCCTCATTCTACTTGGATTCTGTGGTGTCCTCAAAACCGAAATGCTCACGCACCTTTTGCTCCACTTCCCGGCAAATCTCCGGATTATCTTTCAAATATTGCTTCGCATTTTCACGGCCCTGTCCTATCTTGTTGCCATTATAGGTGTACCATGCGCCGGATTTATTCACCACATCAATACTCGCTGCCAAATCCAGAATATCTCCTACCATGGAAATACCTTCACCGAACATAATATCAAACTCTGCCTCTTTAAAAGGAGGTGCCACCTTATTCTTTACCACCTTCACACGAGTACGGTTACCAATCACCTCTCCGCCCTGCTTCAAAGATTCAATCCGGCGCACATCCATACGCACGGAAGAATAGAATTTCAGAGCGCGACCTCCGGTAGTGGTCTCAGGATTACCGAACATAATACCAATCTTTTCACGAAGCTGATTGATAAAAATAACTGTACAATTGGACTTACTGATAACTGCAGTCAGTTTTCGCAGAGCCTGGCTCATGAGACGTGCCTGCAGTCCCACATGACTGTCTCCCATATCACCATCAATCTCCGCCTTGGGTACCAGCGCTGCCACAGAGTCTACTACTACGATATCCACTGCACCGGAACGTACCATGGTCTCGGTAATCTCCATGGCCTGTTCTCCGTTATCCGGCTGGGATATGTACAGATTGTCAATGTCCACTCCTATATTCTTGGCATATACAGGATCAAGCGCATGCTCAGCATCAATAAAGCCGGCAATACCGCCTCTCTTTTGTACCTCTGCAATCATATGCAGGGTAACCGTGGTCTTACCACTGGACTCAGGTCCATAAATCTCTATAATTCTACCCTTAGGAATCCCCCCCAAGCCAAGAGCAATATCCAAACTTAAAGAACCGGTGGGAATGGTCTCCACACTCATCTGTGCGGAAGGGTCTCCCAGACGCATAACAGTACCCTTTCCGTACTGCTTCTCAATATGGCTCAATGCGGCATCCAACGCTTTTAATTTTTCTTCTCTTTCCATTACAATCTCCTTTTCTCAGGAACAAATGTTTGTTTTTATCAGAATAAAACATTTGTTCGGCTTTGTCAATATAAATTATTATTTTCTTTACAAAATATATTGTACACTAATATGAGTCCATTAAAACTCCCTCAAAGGCATCCCCTCCATCTCTTTAAATTCTTTCTGAAATTTCATGGCGAAATGCCCGGAACTCATAGATTTGAATTACTATGAAAAAGATTTTCAGACATAAAAAATGTACCATAAAAACCTGCCGCAGGCAAGCATTATGGTACATTCTTTCCAAAATATTTATCTTCCCGGAAGATACTTTTCTTATTTCTTACCAAAGGTCACACGACTCAAATATTCCATGACACATTCTCTTACCAGTGTCAATGCCAGGGATGTGGTATTTTCTCTGATTTTGCTGCGGCTACCCTTCAACTGGTGTTTCTTAATCCTGATATTACCTTTCACATTGCAGGCGATGTAAACCAGACCCACAGGCTTTTCCTCGGTACCTCCGTCAGGTCCTGCCACACCGGTAATAGCCACCGTCACATCCGCTCCCGTAAGCTGTGCACACCCCTTTACCATTTCCTCTGCTGTCTGCTGGCTTACCGCTCCGTGTTTCCGCAGGGTGCTCTTCTTTACATTCAGCAGCGTCCTTTTGGCTTTATTGGAATAGGTGGTCACACCCATTTTGTACACATCAGATACACCGGGTACATTCACCAGACGGGCAGACAGCATACCGGCAGTACAAGATTCTGCCAGTCCAATGGTCAGGTCTGCTCCCTGGAGCAGCTCTACTACTGCCTTTTCCAACGTTACTTTCTCATCGGTAGTGTAAATCTGATGACCGAATCTGGACTTCAGCTCCTTCACCACCGGTTTCATGATTTTATTGGCTTCTTTTTGGTTGGCCGCCTTGGCTGTCACTCGGATATGAACTTCCCCCGGTTTTGCATAGGTGGCAATGGTAGGATTGGACTGCGCATCAATCAAATCCTTTATCTGAGTCTCTACCTTGCTCTCGGAAGCCCCGCACAACTTTACTGTCTGAGAGCAGATTTCCTCTCCTGTCAAACCTTTCAGATAAGTCATTACATGGTTCTCAAACATAGGTTGCAGCTCCATGGGAGGTCCCGGCAGCAGAATATATTTGGTCTGTTCTTCTTCCACAATCACTCCCGGTGCCGTACCATTGGGATTATCGAGCACCTTGGCACCCTCCGGTATCATCACCTGTTTCAGATTGTTTTCCGTCATTTCCAAACCTCTGGCCGCAAAATACTGTTCCAAACAAGCCTTGCTGTGAGCATCCTCATACATCTTCCGGTTACAAAACTCCGCCACAGTCTCCTTGGTCAAATCATACTCTGTGGGTCCCAGTCCGCCGCATAAAATCACCACATCGGAACGCTCCGCAGCAGTTTTTATCACATACATGAGCCGCTCCTTATTGTCTCCCACTACTACTTGAAAATAACTGGACACCCCCAGCATAGCGCATTGCTCTGCCAAATAGGCTGCGTTGGTATTCACAATATTCCCCAACAATAATTCTGTTCCTACACATATTATCTCTGCAATCATATGTACACTCCTTTGCGGGCATCTGCCCGGTACATTTTATTTGGTATCTTTCATTACATCTTTATTTTTGATTAAATAATCCACCAGTGAAATCACAGTCAGTGCCAAAGCAATCCACATGATGATATCAGTAACCAGCCACAATGCACTGATATTGGCAATCATTAAGCACACCATTATCATCTGGAAGGTGGTCTTAAACTTGCCCCAGTAGCTGGCTGCAATGACCACACCATTATCAGAGGCAATGAGTCGGAAACCGCTGATAATAAATTCCCTGCTGATAATGATAATCACTACCCAAGAAGGGATTCGGTCCAACTCCACCAAGGCAATCAGAGCCGCACATACCAGCAGCTTATCTGCCAGGGGGTCCATAAATTTACCAAAATTGGTCACCAGATTGTATTTGCGGGCAATTTTGCCATCAATCAAATCGGTAAGACTGGCAATAATGAAAATCACCAGGGCAATATAATCCACATACTCCATAATACCGCCAAATATAACCTTAAACCAATCCCATTCATGGTAACCGCCCAAAAGCAGTAGTATGAAAGGCACGATTAATATCACTCGAAAAATTGTCAGCTTATTAGGTAAATTCATCTTACTCATAGTATACCTCTCCGATCAAATCATATTCATTGGAATCCGTAACCAGTACCTTTACAAAATCACCGGTTACCAGATTGGCACTGGTATTTAAGAACAGATAGCCATCCACATTAGGAGCATCCCGATAGGTACGGGCCACATACACATCCTCATCTGCCACCTTGCCTTCAATCATCACATCCAGCACACGGCCTACCATCTCCTCTGCTTTTTCAAAGGCAATGGCCTGCTGCAGCTCCATCAACTCGTCCCTGCGCTCTTCCTTGACCTCTTCCGGCACTTGATCCGGCAGTAATGCTGCAGGGGTATCCTCTTCGCAGGAGTAAGCAAATACACCCAGGCGGTCAAATTCCATTTCGTTCACAAAGCGGTACAGCTCCTCATGGTCCTCCTGGGTCTCCCCGGGGAAACCACTGATTAAGGTGGTACGCAGACAAATATCCGGAATCCGCTCCCGAAGCTTTCTGATAATCTCACGAAGCTGCTCCTGGTTGGTCCGCCTGCCCATACGCTTTAGAACCCTGTCTGCCCCATGCTGGATAGGAATATCCAGATAGTGCAATACCTTGGGCTCCGTAGCAATGGCTTCTATCAGCTCCTGCGTAATCTCCTCAGGATAACAGTAGAGAATCCGAATCCAATAAATACCCGGAATCTGCCCTAAGGCATGAAGCAGCTTATGCAGTGACTTCTCGCCGTATAGGTCCTGCCCATACAAGGTGGTCTCCTGTGCTACCAGAATCAGTTCCTTCACACCACTGTCCGCCAGATTAGTAGCTTCCTGTACCAATACCTCCATGGGCACGCTACGGAAATTACCTCGTACCTTGGGGATAATGCAGTAGGTACAATGCTTATCGCATCCCTCTGCTATTTTTAAATATGCAAAATGTCCTCCCGTGGTGACTTCCCGCGGACTATCCACCACCGGACTTGCATCCAAATCCTGATAATGATTTCGGGCACTGCCGGCCAATGCCTCTTCAATAGCGTCAACAATCTCTGTAATAGCGGTGGTACCGATAATCACGTCCACTTCGGAAATCTCTCTCTGAATCTCCTCCCGGTAACGCTGAGCCAGGCAACCTGTTGCCACCAACAATTTTAGAGAACCGTTCTGCTTCAAATCTGCCAGTTCTAACAATGTATTAATGCTTTCTTCCTTAGCATCTCCGATAAAACAGCAGGTATTTACCACTGCAATATCCGCCTCTGTCTCTTCATCCGTAAAGGTATAACCCTTCTCCCGGAGCATGCCCAGCATCTTTTCCGTATCTGCCAGATTCTTGTCGCAGCCCAGAGATACAAAACATATTTTCATATAAACCTTCCTGATATACAAAAGGTAGCTGACAGAGTATGCCAACTACCTGATTATTAGTCTTCGTCGCTTAAAATCTTAATCTGTCCCTGATTCAACTCGTCCACTGCAATGCTAAGAGGCTTAGCACTCTTATTATCTACCAGAGGCTCATCCCCTCCGATAATCTGACGTGCTCTCTTCGCAGTAGCCATAACGATGGAATAACGACTGTTTACTACAGGAGTCTCACCGGGCTCTACCTCACTGTTTACGACTTTCATAAGATCTGAATAAGATGGATGTAACATTATTTTGCTCCTTTCGAGAACTCTTTCAGTTCTGCTCTGATTTCTTTTATAAATGCTTTTCTGCGAACAGGACTCTTGCGTGCTGCATCCACAATACTGTGAACCTCCTTCACGCAATCCTCCAGAATATCATTTACTACTATATAATCATAGGCCTCAATGCCTTCTGATTCCTCACTTGCTCTGGACAAACGCTGGGCCACTACCTCTGCGCTCTCAGTACCTCTGCCCACCAGTCTGCGCTCCAGCTCTGCTGCACTGGGCGGTGTCACAAACAAAAGCAGACTCTCGGGGAATTTTTCCTTTACCTGTAATGCGCCCTGAATCTCAATCTCCAGAATCACATCCTTGCCTGCAGCCAGTTGTTCCTCCACATAGGCCTTGGGGGTACCATAATAATTACCGCAGTACTGGGCATATTCAATCATACCATCTGCTGCAATCTGCTCCTCAAAGCCGGCCTTATCCGTAAAAAAGTACTCTATCCCGTGACGCTCGCCCTCTCTGGGTAAGCGGGTGGTCATGGAAACGGACAATGCATAATTGTCATAGGTCTTTAATAACTCCTTTACCAGGGTCCCCTTTCCTGCACCGGAAAAGCCCGAGATAATGATGAGTATTCCTTTCTCTGCCATGTCTATCCTCACTACTACTCAATATTTTGAATCTGCTCTCTTACCTTTTCAATCTCCGTCTTTAACTCAATAGCACAGTTGGAAATCTCCAGGTCATTGGATTTAGACAGGGTGGTATTAGCCTCTCTGTTCATCTCCTGGGCGATAAAGTCCAGCTTACGCCCGATACTGCCGCCCTCCTGCAGGGTCTTGCGGGTGGTCTCGATATGACTGCGCAGTCTTACCAGCTCCTCATCCACACATACCTTATCCGCAAAAATGGTCACCTCAGTGAGTAGTCTGCCCTCATCCACAGTATTGTCTTCCAAAAGCTCCCGGACACGCTCCTCCAGCTTTTGTCTGTACTCTGCCACAATCTTGGGAGAACGCTGGGTAATAAAATCCACCAGTTCCAGCATACCGTCCAGCTTGGAAAGTAAATCAGCACGCAGATTCTCACCTTCGGTGATACGGGTCTGTACAAACATCTGCGCTGCACCGCTGATGGCCTTTTGCAATTCCTTCCACAGTTCTTCCTCATCCATGGTCTGCTCTTCCATGGTAAATACCTCAGGGTATTTGGAAAGAGTGGATACCCGGATATCATCATCCAATCCGAAATCCTCTGCCATCTGACGCAAATACTTCAGATACTCTCCTGCTACCTCCTTGTGGTAACAGATGCTGGTATTACTTTCTGAGAAATCCTCATAGGTAATAAATACATCTACCTTGCCTCTGGAAATATAATTCTTCAGTTCCGTACGAATAGCGGACTCAAAGAAATTTAATTTCTTGGGCATCTTAATATTTACATCCAGATAACGATGATTGACAGATTTCATCTCTACGGTAAACTTTCTGGAATCGAAGGTCACCTCGCATCTGCCAAAGCCGGTCATACTTTTAATCATGGTGGCTCCTATCTAAAGCGGCGGCTTCCTCGTCGCACACTTCATTTTATTATAGAATAAGTTTTGTCAAGCGTCAAGGGTAGCCCAATAGCTTTTTGTGAAACCTCCGGTGAAATACTCCCCTTTTCCCTTGCACCCACCCCCTGCAATCTGTTACAATGTGTTGGATATCATCCAAAAATATAGCAAGTAATAGGAATGAGGATAATATAATGGCTTTTGACGGCGTGACCATTGCAAATGTGGTACAGGAAATGAAATCCACCATAATCGGTGGCAGACTATATAAAATTGCACAGCCCGAAAACGACGAGCTGCTGCTGACCATAAAGACCGGCGAGGGGCAACGGAGGCTTTTTTTATCCGCCGATGCTTCTCTTCCCCTGATTTATTTTACGGAAAGCAATAAGCCCAGTCCCATGACTGCCCCCAATTTCTGCATGCTGCTGCGTAAGCATCTGCAAAACGGCCGCATCATCGGAGTATCCCAGCCCGGTCTGGAACGAATTGTAAGACTGGAAATCGAGCATCTGGACGAAATGGGTGATTTATGCCGCAAGTACCTGATTATTGAAATCATGGGCAAACACAGTAACATCATCTTCTGTAATGACCAAGATGTGATTATTGACAGTATCAAGCACATTTCTGCGGCGGTCAGCAGTGTCCGGGAGGTACTGCCCGGCAAGACCTACTTCATCCCGGAGACCCAGGACAAAAAGGATGTGCTGACTCTTTCCCCGGATGTTTTTGAAAATGAAATTATGAGCAAGCCCCTGCCCGTATACAAGGCCCTGTATACCTCTCTCACAGGTATCTCCCCTGTGTTGGCACAGCAGCTTTGCTATGAGGCTGGGGTGGATGGGGACGCTCCCTGTGTGGCTTTGCAGGAGCCTAACCGTAAACGGCTGTATGAGGCCATGATGCAACTGTCCGGACGCATTACCTCCGGCGACTTCACTCCCGGCATTGCCTATGAGCGCACCTCCACCGGTAGCCAGAAGCCCTTGGAATTCGCCGCCATTCCCCTGACTATGTACTGTGGAGAACGAGAACAGGTAGTGCCCTTTGACTCCATGTCCCTGCTGTTAGAGCATTATTATGCAGAGAAAAATGCCCTCACCCGTATCCGCCAGAAATCCGCAGCCCTGCGTCGCATCGTACAGACCGCCTTAGAGCGAAACGTAAAAAAATATGATTTGCAGCTACGCCAAATGAAGGATACGGAGAAAAGGGACACCTACCGGATATACGGGGAACTGCTGAATACCTACGGCTACAGTGCCAAAGCCGGAGACAAGTCCATTGAGGTACTGAATTACTACACCAACGAAATGTTGACCATTCCCCTGGACCCTACCAAGACCGCTACTGAAAATGCCCAGAAATATTTTGACAAATATAACAAAATGAAACGTACCTATGAAGCTCTGTCCACCCTCACCGAGGAAGTAAAAGCGGAAATCCAGCACCTGGAGTCTATTAGCAATGCTTTGGATATCGCCCTGCTGGAGGAGGATTTGGTACAGATTAAGGAGGAGCTCACCGAAAGCGGCTACATCCGCCGCAAGGGCGGTG
>JAFUKK010000044.1 GCA_017473665.1 Lachnospiraceae bacterium | reverse complement strand
TCTCCCGATCCGTAACAGAGAGGCTTCTCCCTGTAATACTGATATATTATTATAGCATTTTTAAATCTGCAATACCAACCATACTATTTTACTATCATAAAAAAGTATCTCTGCCATCCAACTGTTCACCAATACGAAGTAGTCTATTATATTTTTCCACACGTTCGGAACGTGAGGGAGCCCCTGTCTTGATTTGGCCTGCATTGACAGCTACTGCCAGGTCTGCAATAAAGGTATCTCCCGTCTCTCCGGACCGATGGGACACAATGGTACGAAATCCTGCTTTTTGCGCCATTCGGATAGCATCCAGGGTCTCAGAGACAGTGCCAATTTGATTCAACTTGATTAGTATCGCATTGCCACAATGCTCCTGAATGCCCTTTTGCAGTCTCTTGGTATTGGTCACAAACAAATCATCCCCCACCAACTGCACCTGATGTCCCAGCCTGCGGGTAAGCTGTTGCCAGCCCTCCCAATCCTCCTCATCCAGGGGGTCCTCGATGGATACAATAGGATATTTGGATACCAAATCCGCCCAGTGTTCAATTAACTGCTCTGAAGTATAGGTGGTACCTGCCTTAGGGAGACGATATTCCCCTTTGCCATTTCCCTTCCACTCACTGGCTGCCGCATCCATGGCCAGCACCACATCCTTACCTGGTGTATAGCCAGCCCCTGAAATAGCCTCTAAAATGACACCGATGGCCTAGTCCTCTCCTGCCAGATCCTGTTCAAAACCGCCTTCATCTCATACGGACACAGTCAGTCCCCGCTTTTTTAAGATACCGGACAGACAATGAAAAATCTCTGCACACCAGCGAAGTCCTTCTCTAAAGTCCGACGCTCCCACAGGCATAATCATCAGTTCCTGTACATCCACCGTATTGGAAGCATGGGCACCTCCATTCAAAATGTTCATCATGGGTACCGGCAATTGCTTTCCATTGACACCACCCAAAAACCTGTACAGTGGTATCCCCAGTCCCAGAGCTGCAGCCCTACAGGCCGCAATGGACACCGCCAGTATGGCGTTGGCCCCCAAACGGGACTTTTCCTCTGTCCCATCTGCCTCGCGCATGGCTCTATCCACCTGATAAATATCCGTAGCCTCTACTCCCAGCAATACCTCACGGATTATGGTATTAATATTATGCACTGCCTTTTGTACACCCTTGCCACCATAACGCTGTTTGTCGCCATCCCGCAGTTCCAGAGCCTCAAATGCTCCTGTAGATGCTCCACTGGGTGCTGCTCCTCTACCCTTGGTGCCATCTGCCAGCACTACCTCAGCCTCCACCGTAGGATTTCCCCTGGAGTCCAAAATCTCTCTGCCTCTTACATCAATAATCTTCAAAGTGTCCATACACATCCTCCCTTCTTCCCCAAGAGTATATGTATTTTTTTTCCAAATATGCACCCATGTCCTTTTTATCAGGCCCTTGCCTTCGGTCCTGCCTCGCCTGTTCTTTCCGGAGCGCATCCTCTGCCGCCCTGCCTCCTCTGACCGCCCACCACCATGGGTTTTCGCTCTCTGCCTTGGGGATTTTCTAACAAACGACCTTTCGGTAGTGTTTATAGACGGTGTCTCTTTATACGATGGACATTGCCTACGCCTGCAATATGTCCTGCGAAGACAGCCCTCCACGCGGCAAACAATGTTTTCGGGTGAATATATTCCCAACAGACATGACAAGTGTAGTCGTCATACCGTTGTCTTAGCAAACGTTTATGTTACAAGGCCATTCGACATGGATGTCGAATGAGCGCAAGAGGTACATGGATGTACCATTTGCGCGGCCTGTCCCTTGCGCTATTCTTCACCACGTTTGCTTAGACAACTGATGACACGAAACGTATGTCTGTGGGAATATATTCTCCCGAAAACATTGTGCCCAATACCTAACTGTCTTTGCAGGACATACAGCAGGCGGGCAAAGTCCATTCGGTAAAAGACACCGTCCCTTACCGAAAGGCTCGTTTGTTGAAAATCTACCCAAGCCAGTACGAAGAAACCCATGGTGGTGGGCGGTCAGAGGAGACAGGGCGGCAAAGGATGCATTCCGTGAAAATGGAAGCGATGCGGGACCGGAAGAAAGGCAGGGGCCCAACAAAAAAGGGCCGCCGGTGCGACCCTAAAAAGACTTATTTGATTTTCTGAGCAATGACGTCCCGCATGTCATGCTTATCCCTGCCAATGGCAAAGGCGAGCTCCGAGTGCAGTACATCCTCCGCTATTTTGAAGTAGCGGTCATCTACGGCGGTGATTTTTTTGCCCTGGGCATCCCGCTCTGCCTTGCGTAAATAGATACTCTTTAATACCGATACCACCTGCTCCGGCTCACAGCTGTGCAATGCCTCCTTGTATCTGGCTTCCCGCTGCTTTTCATCCGGAATGGACGCTGCATCAATATCATTGATACGGTCAATCAAAGCCCATGCCTGGGCTTCTGTAATCACAGGACGGATGTTCTGGTCCACTCCCTCTACCGGTACATATAGCTTGGCACCTGCATCCTCCAGAGGAATCAAGAGATAGTAAAGCTTGTTCCGATCCGCATTGGGGATGGTCAGCTTGGTGATATCCTCTACCTTACATACACCCTTGTTGGCCTTTACTACATAATCTCCTACTGCATACATTGTATTTTCCTCCTATTCTCTACCTACTATTTTAGCATTTGAAAAAATTTTTCGTAAGCAAAATTTGTCTGTAAAAAATAGGTTTTTTTCTATAAGAAAGCACATTCATGCCGTAAATACGCACATTTAAGCCTTTTGGGCATTTAAGTCAAAAGACTTAAAAATCCTGCATGGCGTTCCTTAAACTGCCCATAAAAATCTCTGTTTCCTTCATAGGGTGTCAAATAGAAGGTCTGTAACAGCAACAGATTCAGCCGCTTTGCCAGCTCCATATCCTCCAAATTCCCTACGCGCTCCTCCAAATCATTGAGGAAATAGTGCCAAGTATTCAGAAATTCATGATTGGCCCGTACATTGTCCACATCAATCCACTTATCCAGTTTTACCTTGGTATGTATACTGCTCTTGCATTCTCCCTTTTGCAGAAAATATTTAAAATCTCCATTCTCATAGATTCGTCCCAAAGGAAAAATCCGGCAAATACCGGGACGATAAGGATGGATACTGCAACGCCCCTGCTCATTTAAGAAGCTGCATCTGCCCTCACGCTGTTCCCGGGTATCTGCTACCTGAGGCGTCGTACTGTCTCCCATTGTCCGGGCTGCCCGGTCCCCAGCTACCGTCATTCGTAAATTGGGCAGGGTCAGACCGTCCACCACATGAAGCTCCAGATACTGTCCAAACAATTCCTCCACGGACAATCCTGCTCCGCAAGTAAGCCGGTACATATCCAGGGGGTCCAACACGATACTTTCTCCCATCCCGGTGCAACAGGCAAAGCAACCCTTACAGTCATTGCAGCCTGCCTTTACCATATCTCCTTCTTCATATAATCTACCGTCAGATATTTCCTTTAAGTCTACGTTTCGTTTCATAATTGTATCTTTCTTTTACTCATATATTTGGTGCCTGTTTCCCCTTATGCCGGGATATCTCTCCTAGTACTTTATCAAATCGGCATATTCTCCCTTGGAGGCCTTCCGCAAATTCTCCGGTGTCAGTTCAATCTGGGAACCGATACGTCCGCCGCTGACAATCATAGCCGGCAGGTTCTGTGCAGAGCTGTCAATTCGGGTCACATACTGCTTTTTCATACCAATAGCAGTACAACCACCGCGAATATATCCGGTGACCGTATTGATGTCCTTTACGGGTATCATTTCTACGCTTTTCTCCCCCACACTACGGGCAGCCGCCTTCAAATCCAGTTCCTGAGCTATGGGAATCACAAATACGAAATAATTTCTGCTGTTTCCTTTGGTTACTAGCGTTTTGTATACCTTTTCATGGGGCAGGCCCAGCATATCTGCTATTTGGATGCCGTCAATAAATTCTTCACATTCATAGGTATAGTGTTGAAACTCAATTTTCATGGATTCCAAAATACGCATGGCATTGGTTTTTACTTGCTTTTCTTTGGCCATAATGATACCTCCCTTTCAAAAAAGGCGGACAGCCTAAGCCGTCCGCCTTTATCATATCACTATTTGTAATTCTGTAAAAGAATTATTTTGCAGCCATTTCACTCTTTAACTGAGCAGTTAAAGCGGGCAGAATCTTATTCAGATCGCCAACAATACCGTAATCAGCTACATCAAAGATAGGAGCTGTCTCATCCTTGTTGATTGCGATGATGATATCGGATTCTTCCATACCTGCAATGTGCTGGATAGCACCGGAAATACCGATTGCAAAATATACATTAGGACGAACGGTCTTACCGGTCTGTCCTACCTGCAGGTCTTTGGACTTCCAGCCTGCATCTACTACTGCACGGGAGCAGCTTACAGTACCGCCGATTACCTCAGCTAAGTCCTCTAACAGCTTGAAGTTCTCTGCGCTGCCAACACCACGGCCACCGGATACCAGAATCTTTGCATCCATGATATCTACGGTATCGCTAACAGCCTTAACCACTTCCAGAATCTCCACATACTTGTGGTCAGGAGTAAAGCCGGGATTGAACTCGATTACGTTTGCCTTTGCACCCTCTACCTTAGGCAACTTCTGCATAACGCCGGGACGTACAGTAGCCATCTGAGGACGGAAATCAGGACAAGCGATGGTTGCGATGGTGTTACCACCAAATGCAGGACGAGTCATTAATAACTGGTTGTGCTTCTGCTCTCTGCCGGGAATGG
>JAFUKK010000043.1 GCA_017473665.1 Lachnospiraceae bacterium | reverse complement strand
TTCCTCCGCTGCATAGCCCAGGAATTCTGCCACATCCTTAGGATCTACTACCACAGCCATACGCTCCTGGGACTCGGAGATTGCCAGCTCCGTACCGTCCAGACCTGCGTACTTTTTGGGCACCTTATCAAGGTCTACAGTCAGACCGTCTGCCAACTCACCGATAGCTACGGATACACCGCCGGCACCAAAGTCGTTACATTTCTTAATCAGCTTGCTGACCTCTGCTCTACGGAACAGTCTCTGGATCTTACGCTCAGTAGGTGCATTACCCTTCTGTACCTCTGCACCGCAGGTCTCAATGGATGCCTCAGTATGCACCTTGGAGGAACCGGTAGCACCGCCACAGCCGTCACGGCCGGTACGTCCGCCCAACAGGATAATGATATCCCCGGGATCGGAGGTCTCACGGATAACGTTCTTTCTGGGAGCCGCACCCATAACTGCACCGATTTCCATTCTCTTAGCCACATAATTGGGATGATAAATCTCTTTTACAAATCCGGTAGCCAGACCGATCTGATTACCATAGGAGGAATAACCGCTTGCTGCACCGCGTACCAGCTTTTTCTGGGACAGCTTACCCTTCATGGTATCTGCCACAGGTACGGTAGGGTCAGCTGCACCGGTTACACGCATTGCCTGATATACATAACCACGTCCGGAAAGGGGATCTCGGATAGCACCACCCAGACAGGTAGCTGCACCACCGAAGGGCTCAATCTCAGTAGGATGGTTGTGGGTCTCGTTTTTGAAGAATACCAGCCACTCTTCGGTCTCTACATGATCGCCGTAATCCATTTCTACAGGAACTACAACGGAACAAGCATTGATTTCGTCGGACTGCTCCATATCTTCCAGCTTGCCGTCCTTTTTCAATTTACGCATAGCCATCAGAGCCAGGTCCATGAGACATACGAACTTGTCATCACGACCTGCGAAAATCTCTGCTCTGGTATCCAGATAGCTCTGGTAGGTGGTCTCCATGGGCAGGCGGTAGTAGCCTTCGCCAAATTCCACATCCTTCAGCTCAGTGGAGAAGGTGGTATGACGGCAATGGTCGGACCAGTAGGTATCCAATACTCGAATCTCGGTCATGGAAGGATTACGCTTCTCATCATTTTTAAAATAATTCTGGATATGCAGGAAATCCTTAAAGGTCATAGCCAGACCTAAGGAATCATACAGTTTCTTTAATTCTGCCTCGGGCATGTCCACAAAACCATCAAAGATAGCCACATCCGCAGGGTCCTCAAACTCGGTAATCAGAGTCTGGGGCTTTACCATATCGGTCTCTCTGGAATCCACGGGGTTGATACAATATGACTTAATCTTGGAGAACTCCTCATCGGTAATGCTGCCAATAATCATATAGGTTACTGCAGTCTTGATGACGGGCTCCTCATTCTCATTCAGGAACTTCACACACTGTACGGCAGAATCCGCTCTCTGGTCAAACTGACCGGGAAGAAATTCTACAGAGAATACTCTGGCATTGCCGGGAATCTCAATATTCTCAAGGTAAAGGTCATCTACGGGGGGTTCGGAAAATACCGTCTTGCATGCCTGTGTAAATACTTCATCAGAAATATTCTCCACATCATAACGGATAAATTCTCTCACTGACTCCACATTGATGCCCAGATAATTTTTCAGTTCCTCATGCAGTTCCTTTGCCTTTACCGCAAAGTCCGCTTTCTTTTCTACATAGATACGTCTTACGTTGCCCATGGCGTCCTCCAAAAAATGATTTTTGTTACTGCTATAAATATACATCATAACCTTTTTTTCAACAATAGTACAATGCACTAATTTTGCGAGAAAAAAAGAGTTTTTCACATACACAATGCTCCAAAGACATATCCTTGGAGCATTCATTACGTTATCCTTATTCCATACCCACTCCCAGGCTTCTAAGGATATATAATAATTCCTTATCTACCATATCGGAAGTAATTCCAATGGTCTGGGCTGATATCTTCAAGCCTTCCAGTACGTACATAATATTCCGGGCTGCTCCCGCACAGTCCTCACATACAAACTCACCATTCTCCACACCGGTCTCGATTAGTCTCTCAATAATCAGGACAGCTGCGTCAAATTCCTTCTTTAATACATTCTCCTTGCGGGGAGGATGATTGTCAAAGAAATACTCATAAACCGCTTTGGTCAACGAATTTTTCTTGCGAAGCAATTCCTTCTTTTGTTCTTTTAAAAAGAGCAATAAAATCTCTGCGGCGGTAGCATCATCGGAAATGCTGTCGGAGAATACATCGTCCCCTTCCTCACTCTCCATTTTCAGCACCTCTAAAAAAATCTGCTCGGTACTTTCAAAATAAAGGTACAAACCTCCTCGGCTGATTTCACAGGCTTCCACGATGTCTTTCATGGTAACGCTCTTAAAGCCTTTGTCCATGAATACTTCTCTGGCTGTCTTCAATATGTACTTACGTTTCTGTATTGATTTCTCGCCCATTACTCTTCCCTTCCGGCCACTTCAAAGGGCCGGTCCCAATACTCAATAATATCTTTCATCTGCTTCAGCACCAGATAAAAAATCTGTTCCTCCACAGCCTCATTCCATAATAATCCCTTTGTCCTGCCTCCCAGCACATAGTAAGACAGTATACCGGTTAATACATCCCATTCTTTCCAGGTGGCCTTCTGAATCAGACGTCGCTCGTCATCATGGGACTGAATACGGTTACGTGTGTACACATATCGATAGTTCTTATTCATAATACTATCCATCTTGGCAGCCTCGCGCACAAACCCCATAACAGTGCTGTTATACACCGGAAATGACACGGAATGCTCTGTAATGGATTCGTCCCCATAGGTACTGCTGACCCGACGACCGCCATTTTTCTCAAACCAGGGCAGATAGCCAAGCAGGGGCATTACCGCCTCTTTGTATTCCATTACTACCTTTTTTCTGTATTCATAATCCTGTTCCATGGCCGCACCTCCACCAAAAGTGACACATATGTATTTTTATTCTAACATAATTTTGTCAAAAGTACACCCCCAATTTTCTGTTTTTTACGACAAAAACTGATATCTTCGGCCGAAAGTACCTAAAAAAAATCTGACACATTGTTCGGAATAGTGTATAATGACATATAGATAGTTACTTATGGGACGGTTTCGTACCGGCACTTACACTATTTCCGTGCGGGAGAGATGATTATGGCAGGTATTGTTATTGAAAAAGGAAAGACCATTCATACTAACGGACACCCCTTCAATTCCTTGCAACTAATTACTGCAGGGCAGGTCACTGTATCCTTTCCGGGAGGCAGCTATACCCTAAGCAAAGGTGATGTCATTGGTATATGTGAGATATGCTCCGAAATCTATTTTTTGGACTACATTGCTGCTGAAGATACTACATTGGTCAATTATGCATTAACACAACTGGACGGCTTGTATGATTTGCTACGCAAATATGCTGACGTATCCAGATTCTTTCTGCTGTCCGCCTTCCGCCAGTTCAATCTGTTGTTGCAACATTCATTGGTATCTGAAATGAATTGTAGCAGCATGTACCAGAGTCTTACCCAGGATATGGCCGACTACCAGATGCTGGCCAATCGCTATCGTATCAACAGACCTCTGGTCCTCTCTCAAATAGAGGACTTATCCGCGTATCTGAGCGATGAATCCGCGGATTTGTGGCTGAGCAGCTATTATCAAGGGTTCTATCAATTGTACGCCGGGGAAGATTACAAGGCACTTTTGTCCAAAATTGCCGTATCCGTGGGCACCTTACGCAAATGCAGTCTGGACTTCCGCAAGACCTATTTAAGCGTAGACGAACAGGACCAGTATCGCAAGCAAACACTGTCCTATTATTTCAACGAGTCCGGTGCGGATTTGTTTGACCATTATTACACCATGTTATGCAAACTGGGCGCAGACAGCCCCGATACCACACACATTTTAGAACGGATGGACCGAATGGTGGCCATATATCGTGCCAATGCCGACGCCACCCACGCCCACATAGAAGAACGTATCGAAGTATTCCATCGGATGAAAGCACAATATCAGGATTTGCACACCCAGGCAGAAGTATCGATAGAAGAAGGCACCCTGCCTGATGAATTGATTAATTCCATGAATACGATTTTGGAATATGCTCAGATGCCTTCCGAATTCCTGCTGACCTTTAAAGGCCATCTGCAGAAATACAAGCGTCTGGCAGACATCAACAGCTCCGATGACAATGCTTACGCCCTGCGCAAGTCTTTAATCCCCGCATTCCTGGAGTTGTATGAAGCAGTATTCAAGGCCACTTTGAAGGATTTTGCTCCTCCCATGCCCGTTATGCTCTTCCTGTACTTTGGATATATCGACGAAGAACTTGCCGGCACGGAAAACAGCATTTACTTATATCATCTGGCCCAGAAATTGAACAAGCCCAGCGACACCGGCGTATATACCTTTTATCACTGGCTCCTGGCCATTTATAATGGCCTGAAGGAACCCAGCCGTAATGAATTTGACCAGGATTACACAGAATACATTCACAAGAAAAAGATGAAAGGCCACTACACCGATGCTGAGATCAACGCCATGTTGAAGGATCCCTGGGAGCGAGTGGCCTATGAGCTACACAATATGTTCCCTTCCGTAAACAAGATGACCTTTGGCCGTATTACCACATACTGTCCCTTCTTTGCCAAGGACAATGTACTAAAGAATCTGGACGATTCCCTGGTAACCTCAGCCAAAATCGGCAATGCCCTAAATACCATTAAACGGGTAGATTTCTCTGCTTATTATCGGGAAAGTCTGGATTACGAAAACATCGATGCCATGGGCAAGGAGTTAATCCATCTGGAATTTCTCCCCGATATTGTCCTGATGCCCAACGTGGGTATCCACGGCGTAATGTGGCAAGAAATTGAGGGCAAAAAGCGTAACAGTAACGGACGCATGATGTACTCCATCTTCCACATGGAGGATGTAACCTCCACCATGATACATTTGACCGGCGAATTCCGTTGGGAGATGTGTAAACGTGTACAGGGTGCACGCTGGAATGATATCAGCGAGATTTCCCTGACCAGCGAATATTTTGATTACATCCAGTTTTACCGTAAAAACCACGACCTCAGTGCGGAGGTCAAAGACAAGGTAGGTATCGCACTGAAACGTGCCAAGAATAGCTTTAAGGAGATGTTTATCCGCGATTATCAGATATGGATTCTCTTTGAAGGCAACGGTTCCCCCAGATTGAACAAGGTGGCCCGTAAAATCCTCTTTACCCACTGTCCATTCCCTGCAGATATTGACAATGCACTGAGTACCAACCCGTTGTACAGCGAATTGCTCCAGCGCAAGAAAATCAAAACCGCAACACGGCTACATCATTTAGAGATGTTAGCCAAGAAATTATCCTCCACCAAGTATGGCATTCCTCAAACTCTGAAAGACGAAATGTTTTTTGTCGAGTTTGGTAACAAAATGTAGACGAATTTTGCAAGATTTTGTGATATTTCCCTTTACAAATACCAAAACCTGGTATATACTGTATTCATCCGGGTGATACCCCGGTCGTGAAATTGACACAATTTCCGAAAAAATTCCCCTTTACGCAAAACACCCGTAATCCCTGCGGGTGTTTTGTACTGTCCGGAAATATTTTTTAAAAAAGCACTTGCCTTTCCGTAGGGTCCTGTGCTATAATAACATTCGTTGCGGGTGATACACTTGCAGCCAACTAAATAGGGGAATAGTACAGCGGTAGTGCGGCGGTCTCCAAAACCGTTAACGGGGGTTCGATCCCCTCTTCCCCTGCTAAAAACCACAAGGAATTATCCTTGTGGTTTTTCTTTTTACACAAAAGAAAAAATTGAAAAAGGAGCCGGACGTTTCGTCCGGCTCCTGCCTAATTCATTTCCTTATGTGTACGCATTACTTACGCATTCTTTGCTGCTTTCTTGGCTGCCTTTGCTTCCAGTGCCTTGTCCGTAGGACGAACCAGTACCAGACATACTACCAGCGCTACAATATACAGCGCAATGGTTGCATACAGTACATACTGATAACCGGTGGGGTTCACCTTAATCATCTCTACAGAACCATCTGCCAAAGTATGAGCGATTTCTTCAACGGCACCGTATTTATTCACAATCCAGTTAGCCAGCTGATTACCGGTCAGACCTGCAAATGCCCATGCAGACAGGGTAATACCATGGATAGCACTGATGCTACCCATACCGTAGTGATCGGATAACAGGGTGGGTACATTGGAGAAACCGCCGCCGTA
>JAFUKK010000005.1 GCA_017473665.1 Lachnospiraceae bacterium | reverse complement strand
CGCCTCGCGGATCATAGCCTCCTTCTGTGCCTCTGCCTTCAGGATCGCGGACTGTTTCTCTGCTTCTGCCTTCAGAATTGCAGATTCCTTCAAACCTTCTGCCTGAAGGATGCTTGCTCTCTTTTCACCTTCTGCACGGGTAACAGCCTCACGTCTCTCACGCTCAGCCTTCATCTGCTTCTCCATTGCATTCTGAATCTCTGCGGGAGGAATAATGTTCTTAAGCTCTACACGGTTTACCTTAATACCCCAAGGGTCGGTAGCAATATCCAGTGCTGCTCTCATCTTGGTATTGATGGTCTCACGGCTGGTCTATGTCTGGTCTAATTCCAGATCGCCGATGATATTACGAAGAGTAGTAGCAGTCAGATTCTCGATAGCCATCATAGGATTCTCCACGCCGTAAGTAAACAGCTTGGGATCGGTAATCTGGTAAAATACTACCGTATCAATTCTCATGGTAACGTTATCCTTGGTGATAACGGGCTGAGGAGGGAAATCTGCCACCTGCTCCTTCAGGTTCACTCTTCTGGCCACACGATCAATAAAAGGAACCTTTACATGTAAGCCTACGGACCAGGTACCCTGATATGCACCCAGACGCTCCATAACATAAGCCTGTGCCTGAGGTACAATCTTGATACAGGACACCAAAATGATTAACAGTAACACAATCAATGCAATAATTAAATATTCCATTTCTCCACCTTTCCGGGATATCGCATCCCCTCATACTTCTTTATTGATTCACATCAGGTTTTACTACCAGTTTTACACCATTTACAGCTACCACGCGCACCACCTCGCCCACCTGAAAGCTCAGCTTATCATCTGCGCTACGGGCACTCCATTCCTGGCCGCCTACAGTGACCTGGCCGATTCCCTGAAGATTATCAATCTCACTGATTACAATGGCCTGCTTGCCTACCATACTCTCCACATTGGTCCTAATACGGTCCTTATTAAAATACTTCACCGCTATGGGCCTGGTAAATATGAGCATCACCACTGAAACGACTACAAATAACACAATCTGTACTATCACCGGCAGATTCAAAAGTGCTGCCAGTATCGCCACCAGTGCTCCTCCTGCAAACCAAATGGAGGTAAGTCCCAGTGTCAAAGCCTCAATGGCAATGGTAACAATCAGCAAAATCAGCCAAAATATCAACATGTCATTCATAGATACACCTCCTACCCTAATGTTTTCTTAAATTGTATACTTAGTGTACTACATTTTACCCGCTGTTACAATTGCTTTTATTGCACGATAAAGGGGGTTATTGTATCAAACTATGCTTTTCTATGCAAAAATATTCCTTTCCGGTACAAAATATGCAAAAAAGAGAGAAGTACAAAACTGCACTCCTCTCTTGGATTTTAGAAGAAAATATGATTACCGATGACAATACCCTTTCTGGTACCGTTATTTCGACGGAAGCTGGTGCAATCTCCCACAGGAGAGGTACCGGACAACGCATCTTTGGCTGCATCGATACAGCTCTGATTAATCTTACCGGACTCCAGCACTCTGTTTACCGCACCGCTCATGGCAGGTGTAAACTGTCCTGATGCATAGATAACACCGTGAATGGTATCGGGATACGCCTTGCTGCGCACACGGTTCATAACTACCGCACCTACTGCCACCTGACCCTCATAGCTCTCACCCCGGGCCTCACAGTGAATCAATGCTGCCAACAACAACGTGGTGTCGGCATCAGTAGTGTATTCGCCATAATTTACATGACGCTTTGCTTCCTTCTCCGCCTCTTCACGGGCAGTGATTTCTTCATTGGTCTCACCGGCATCAATCCAGAAATCAATATCCACACATTCCGCAGATATATATCCTGTCTTGCCTTCAAAGTCAACACTTACCCAACCATCCTCTGTCTGATTGATGACTTCCATAATCTCACCCTTAGGTAATAAACCATAGGTAACAGATTCTGTACTGGGTTCCTGTCTCACACGTACTGTAGCCTCGCTGACGGTACAAATGGTTTTACCCACCTGATCTGCCAGAGCTCTTGCTTCTTCGCCAAACAAAAGATACTCATCCTTTGCCCAGCCTACTACATTACCGCTTTGGAGTTTGGTCCATCCCTCTGCTCTCTCCAGAATGGTACCACCACAGTCCTTATACAACTTACCAATCTTTTTGGCATCTTCTCTGGCTTCTGTTCTGATATTCAACGCTTTCTTTACGTTTGCCATTACCAGAGTAGACTCTTCTGTTTCAGTCTCAATTACCACATCCTCCAGCTGTAACTCCTGCTTGGTTGCATTCAAAATCTCTGCTGTATTGGTAGCACTGGGATTTAAGATAGATGCAACACCGGCGTTCAGCTCATTCAGATAATTTTTATTGCTGCCAGCGGATGCGGTCATGCCTGTCTGCACCACGATGAGCAGGGATAAACACATTCCCGCCAGTGCCACAAGCAGCCTTCTGCTTCTTGCCATTATAATTTGCCTCCGTAATTTTTCCTGTTATAATGATTACTCATTTTTAACTAAATTATTACAATTTTGTTACAAGTTTCAAAACGTACGCTGACTATAATAACAGAAGCCTATAATTTTGTCAAGTTTCCGATTTATTTACGAAATTCCGTTTATCCTACAAACGCTTGGATTTGTCAATGCAAGCCTCCATGGCTGACATTACGGCTGCCCGCATTCCCTTCTCTTCCAATACTTTCACCGCATCAATGGTGGTGCCACCGGGAGAACATACCATATCTTTCAGCTCGCCGGGATGCTTTCCGGTCTCCAGCACCATCTTAGCACTGCCCAGCACTGCCTGCGCTGCAAATCTGTATGCCTGGGGACGAGGCATTCCTGCTGCCACTGCCGCATCTGCCATTGCTTCTATAAACATAAATACATATGCAGGAGAACTGCCACTAACACCCACCACTGCATCCATCAGTTTCTCGGGCACTTCCTCCGCCAGGCCAAAACTTCTCAAAAGGGTAAGCACCTGCTCCATTTCCTGCTCACTTACATTGTCATTGGCACAGACACCGGTACACCCCTCCAGCACCAGTGCCGGGGTATTGGGCATGCAACGCACCAGCTTGTGGGCATCACTTTTCAGGCCCTCTGCAATAAATGCCAGGCTCTTGCCTGCCACAATGCTAACGATAATCGTCTCCTTGCGCAGCACACCACTGATTTCTTCCAGTACGGTAGGCAACACATTTGGCTTCACTGCCAGGAACAGTACATCTGCCTGAGTGGCTACTTCTTTATTTTCTGCGGTGATGCAGATGCCCAGCTTGGCCTTGGCCATCTCTGCTGCCTTGGCAAATTTATCTGCCCCTATTACATCCTGTGCAGATACAATCTGCTGTTTTAACATACCACCAATAATGGCACTTGCCATGTTTCCTAATCCGATAAAACCGACTTTCATAATTGTTAATCTCCTTTTTCTCTTCT
Organism: Lachnospiraceae bacterium; assembly: GCA_017473665.1. GTDB lineage: Bacteria > Bacillota > Clostridia > Lachnospirales > Lachnospiraceae > Acetatifactor. Next base: position 6,741 of record JAFUKK010000005.1, on the reverse strand, counting down.
ATCTTAGAGGTAATACTATCCTGCACCTTATTCTCTACTTATCCGATGGTTCCACGATAATATCATGCATTTTGTCATTACCCTGAATAACACACTATCTATCTCCTGTTGGGTAGCTGATTTCATCGCCCCAGCCCAGTACAATCTCCCGAAAGTCTTCCACATCCATTAATCCATAAGACCACAAAAAGGCTCTGTCCTTTTCACTCAGCTCTTGCAATGATTTCCAGCACACATCCTTAATAGCCTGCTCTTCCCCGCTTGCCACCTCCGGGTCCATGCCCACGATGGGTTCCCTGTCCTTGGGCACATCCACCAGAAATACATATTCCACACTACCATTGGGGCGGTGTAATACATTTAATGGTCTGGTAATCACTCCATCCAAACCGCATTCTTCTTTTAATTCTCTGACTGCCGCCTGCTGCGGTGTCTCTCCCGCTTCAATACCTCCACCGGGCAGTTCATATATGTATCGGTTGAAACGATAGGTATGTATCATTAATATTTTGCATTCACGTACAACTAACGCCATACTTCTGTTACGCATATGTCTCCCCTACCTCCTCTGCCTATGTGCCTCATACATGAGTAATGCCGTGGCAATAGCTGCATTCAGGGACTCTACCTGCCCCTCCATAGGTATCTTCAGATACTGCCGGGCACTATCGGCCACCTCCCGGCTGAGACCATTGCCCTCATTACCAATGAGGAATGCTGTGGGCTCTTTGAAGGAAAAGGAGTCATAATAAGTCTCTCCTTGTAAGTGCGCTGCATAGGTATAAATACCCTTTTCATGCATCCTTGTCAGCGTTTCCTGCAAATCCTCCACATAAACAAAGGGTACACGGTAAATAGAGCCCATGGTGGCACGAATTACCTTCGGATTATAGATATCCACGGTCTGTCTGCTCATGATAACACCCGTTATTCCTGCCCCTTCTCCTGTGCGTATAATGGTCCCCAGATTGCCCGGATCCTGTAGATTTTCTAACACCACAAGTAGCGGATTTTCCGCATTCAAAAGCTGTTCCAGGCTATATTCCGGCTGACGAAGTACTGTCAATATCCCCTGGGGTGTCTGGGTGTCCGACATCTTGGCAAATACCTCTTCCGAAACTGTCTAAAAGCCCACCTGTTGCAACGGGTTCCATACTTGTACGGATCGTTGCAAATCCGGGACTTGTCCCTCTGATATATACACCTCTAATATGCGTTCTCCGGGTGCCTCCTGAAACATCTTAACCCCCTCTGCCAAAAACACCTTATCTTTACGGCGTTCCTTGGCCTTGGTCTGCCATTGCACCACTTGTTTTACCTTTGTATTTGCCACACTGGTAATCATACGCCTTACTCCTATTTCACCCCATTATATATGCCCCGCCCTCACTTAGCATTACCGGCGGGTCACTACAATGATGTATCGCTTATAATAAGAAGAAAGGCTATACCGCTGTGTCGGTATAGCCCCTAAAAATCTGTCTGATTATACGGACAATAAGTGTGCTACCTCAAATTGATACTCGTCAACACTCTTCTTCATATTCAATGCTTCTTCAATATCGAAGTCAGTGAACTGTCCCTGACGGTAAGCCACTACTCGGTTGGTCTTGCCCTCTCGAAGAATATCTACTGCATAAGCACCCATGATGGAAGCATAATATCTGTCCTTACAGGTAGGTCTACCACCACGCTGCATGTAACCCAAGATGGTAGCTCTGGTCTCAATACCGGTAGCTGCCTCAATTCTACGGGCCATAGAAGTGGAATGGCCAATACCTTCTGCATTGATGATAATATGATGGGTCTTGCCCTTCTTACGATTAGCAATAATATTATTGATAATCATCTGCTCGTTGAAATCATACTTTTCAGGAATCAGAATATCCTCTGCACCATTAGCAATACCACACCATAATGCAATATAGCCTGCGTCACGGCCCATTACCTCAATAATACTGCATCGTTCATGGGAAGAAGAAGTATCCTTAACACGGTCAATTGCCTCCATTGCAGTATTGACTGCGGTATCAAAGCCGATAGTGTAATCTGTACAAGCAATATCCAAGTCAATGGTACCGGGCAGACCGATGGTATTAATACCGTTTCTGGAAAGTGCCTGGGCACCACGATAGGAACCATCACCACCTACAACTACCATACCGTCAATGCCATGCTTTCTACAAATATCTGCACCGCGTTTCTGGCCTTCGGGAGTCTTGAATTCCAAACATCTGGCTGTACCTAAAATAGTACCGCCCCTCTGGATAATATCAGATACGTTCTTGGCTTCCATATCAATGATTTCCTCATTTAACAGACCCATGTATCCTTTCTTGATACCCTTTACCTTTATACCACGTGCAATGGCAGTACGCACTACCGCACGAATGGCAGCATTCATGCCCGGTGCATCGCCACCACTGGTTAATACGCCGATTGTCTTAATTTCCTTCGCCATGAGGTTACCTCCCGGAATTTTCCAAACTCATATGGGTTTGTCCACCCTTAAGACCTAATTTTAATGCATTTTCTACTGCTTTTCAATAGGTTTGCAACAACTTTCACATTTTGTTCTCCAAAAATCTCAGATAAGCGCCTTTTTAGCCCTTCATCAGCGCTTACTCGCAGATTTGGAGGTAAAATCTTAATCCCTTTAGTATCCCTCAGGAAAATAACCACATCCTCATTTCCGTCAGAATCCGCAATGGCTGAAAGCAATTGTTGCTCCTGTGCATGATAAGTGGCCAAATCAGGAAACTGTATCCAGATACCACCGGGCATCTTAGAAATCTGCCCGGACTGAGAAATAGCTCCTGTGGCACCTTGGCCTACAGCCAAACCACTCTGACCACCATTCCGCCGGCCGTAGCTTCCGGAATATCCGCCATAGCCTCCCCGACTTTGATAGCTACCGTTACCTCCCCGATACACAGGCTTAAATAGAGCCTCTTGCATATTGGCTTCATCAAAACCGGCAATCTGCTCGCATATGAGCTTCGCATCCTTATCCTCTTCTACAGATACCCGGCCCTTGATAAATACCTTGGCCTCCTCCAGAAGCAATGTGGAATATTTCTCATAATCCTTGGGAAATACAACCACTTCCACATTGCCCACCAAATCCTCCAGATTCAGAAAAGCCATTATCTTATCATTCTTGGTGTATTTTACTGTCTTTCCGGCTATCATACCGCCCACTACCACATTGGTCTGGTCCTGTACCTTTACACTACCATTTTCCTCATCTAAAGCAAAATCATTGGTAGTATTGGTAATATGGTGCTGCCACAGCTCCTGGTACTCCTCCAGGGGATGACCGCTGACATAGATGCCAAGCACTTCCTTTTCAAAGGCCAGACGCATCTCCTTGGTATATTCACCCACATCCGGCATACGAATATCATATTCTTCCTTATCCTCTTGGGCGGCCAAATCAAAGAGGGACATCTGTCCTGCCAGATTGTTCTTTTTATCCTTGCTGATACTATCCAATATCTGCACATATACGCTCATAAACTGCTTACGGGTACCCCCCAGGCTGTCTAAGGCACCGGCTTTGATAAAGTTCTCAATGGCCCGTTTATTCATATCCTTGTCCGCCATACGGGTAATGAAATCCTTCAGATTGGTAAAGGCTCCTCTCTCCCGGCGTTCTGCCACAATTTCATCAATCACATTACGTCCCACGCTCTTGATGGCAGTCAACGCGTAGCGGATACTACTGCCGGACACGGAGAAACCGCTTTCTCCCTCATTGATATCCGGAGGCAACAGTTCAATGCCCATATTTCTACAGGTCAGAATATACTCTGATACCTTCTTGGGATTATCAATAACAGATGTCATTAATGCCGCCATGAACTCTACAGGATAATAATATTTTAAATAAGCAGTCTGATAAGACACCACCGCATAGCATGCCGCGTGGGATTTATTAAATGCATACTTGGCAAAATCCATCATTTCATCATAAATGTGTCCTGCCACCTTTTCATCAATGCCTTTGGCTACACAGCCGGGTACCCCCTCTTCCGCATTACCATAGACAAAATTAGCACGCTCCTTTTCCATGACACTCTGCTTTTTCTTACTCATGGCACGACGTACCAGGTCGCTTCGACCCAGGGTGTAACCACCCAGGTCCCGCACAATCTGCATTACCTGCTCCTGGTATACGATGCAGCCGTAGGTAGGAGACAATATAGGCTCCAATTGGGGACAGGAATAGGCCACGTCACCCTGCTCATTTTTTCCCTTGATATATTTGGGAATGAAATCCATGGGGCCGGGACGATACAGAGAAATACCAGCTATCACATCCTCCAGATTTTGAGGCTTTAATTCCTTCATAAAGCTCTTCATTCCGGCACTTTCCAGCTGGAACACACCCTCTGTTTTGCCGGTGCCGATACTGGCAAGTACCGCTTTATCATCATAATCCAAATGCTCCATATCCAGACGGATACCGGTGCTCTTTTCGATAAAATTCACTGCATCATGAATCACCGTCAGGGTACGAAGCCCCAGAAAATCCATTTTCAAAAGCCCCAATTCCTCCAATGTGGTCATGGTAAACTGGGTAGTAATGGAACCGTCAGAACCCCTGGATAGAGGCACAAACTCATCCGCCGACTTCTGACAAATGACCACACCTGCCGCATGCATGGAGGTATGTCTGGGCAATCCCTCTAAGCGCTTACTCATATCTATCAGGTGATGCACCTGTTCATCCTCCTGGTATAACTTTCGAAGCTCCGGGTTCATCTCCAGAGCCCGATCCAGGGTAATATTCAATTCATTAGGTACCATCTTGGCAATGGAGTCCACAAAGGCATAGGGCAAATCCATCACACGGCCCACATCCCTAAGCACACCCTTCGCTGCCAAAGTACCAAAGGTCACAATCTGCACCACTTTGTCCGCACCGTATTTGCGGCCCACATAATCAATGACCTCTTGACGCCTGTTAAAGCAGAAATCAATATCAATATCGGGCATGGATACACGCTCCGGATTCAGGAAAAGCTAAAACAGTAAATTATAACGAATGTGATCAATATCCGTGATTTTCAGCGCGTAAGATACGATAATACCTGCTGCAGAACCTCGACCGGGACCTACAGGTATATCATTCTCCTTGGCATAATTGATAAAATCCCATACAATCAGGAAATAGTCCACATACCCCATGGTACGGATAACACCCAGCTCATAATCCAATCTCTCCCGCAAGGTCATACCTGTATTGCCTGCAGGCAAACTTTCATCTCCGTAACTTTCCAGCAGACCCCTGGTACATAATTCATTTAAGTAGCTCCAAGAGTCATATCCCTCAGGCACCTCATACTTGGGCAGCTTGGTGACGCCAAACTCAATTTCCACATTACATCTATCCGCAATCAGTTGGGTATTCTCCACTGCCTCCCAGGCATAGGGGAATAACCCCTTCATCTCTTCCTCGCTTTTGACGAAATACTGCCCCCCTTCATAACGCAAACGGTCCTCATCAGACAGGCGCTTACCGGTCTGGAGACACAGCAGGATATCATGGGAGTCCACATCCTCAGCATAGGTATAGTGCACATCATTGGTAGCCACCAAGGGGATATCCAGTTCCTTGCTCATGCGCATCAGTTCCATATTGACCTGGCGTTGTTCCGGCAGACCATGATCCTGCAGTTCCAGGAAATAATTGCCTTTGCCGAAACAAGCTTCATACTTCCTGGCTGCCTTCCGGGCCTCATCCGGTAATCCCTTCATGATATAACGCTGCACCTCCCCTGCCAGACAAGCGGACAAGGCGATAATGCCCTCATGATACTGATTCAGCACCTCCATATCCACACGGGGTTTGTAATAATATCCTTCCGTAAATCCTTTACTTACAATCTTCATCAAATTGGCATAGCCCTGATTATTTTCTGCCAGCAATACCAGATGATAGTACCGGTCTTCACCACCGGTTAGTTCCTTATCAAACCGGGAATTGGGAGCAACATAAATCTCGCAGCCCAATATAGGCTTGATACCTGCATCTCTGGCTGCACGATAAAAATCAATGACACCATACATCACTCCATGGTCAGTAATAGCTGCACTATTCATGCCCAGCTCCTTCACCCGGGATACATATTCCTTTATTTTATTCGAACCGTCCAACAGAGAATACTCTGTATGGACATGCAAATGTACAAATGCCATTGTTTTTCCTGCTTTCTATTCGTAATATACTTCTCTTCCAAATACCTTCTTAAAATAATCCAAAATATTACCCAACGGGATAGCATAATACCGGTCATCGCTATGTCCTGCTGCCATGGCAATGAGATTCCCGTGTCCATCCAAAATCGCCGAACCGGAGCAGCCGGAATAGAGTTTTAAATCCACCTCCGTAATGGGGTCCACCCCGCGATACCGCACGCCTTCCGGCAACTGTCCATCCTTGCTCACCAGCTTGCCCATTCTGTCCCGCCAGATACTTCCGTCACGGTTGATGGTACGCATACACAAATTGATATCCGCTTCATCATCCAAGGTCTCCCAATAGCTTTTATTGATATGGACCGTCATCAGCGTATCCAGGACTTCCTGCGGAATTGCCGACACCGGAACTGTAATAAAGGCCATATCCAGGTCATAGGCCGAAGCCTTTATCTGCCCCTTTGCAGAAGTGCCGTCGTGAAAATACACTCCTACATCCCGATAGTCCTTTACCACATGCTGATTGGTGCAAATAAT
>JAFUKK010000004.1 GCA_017473665.1 Lachnospiraceae bacterium | reverse complement strand
GTCCTGAGGCTGTACTACAGGATCCTGGGGCTGCTCTACGGGATCCTGAGGCTGTTGGGACTCAGTTACAGGTACAATATTGCCGGAAGGATTCACAAAATCCTCACGGATAAATCCGGTTACCTGCGCCCCATCCTTCGCAAAATTCACCTTATACCAAATCTTATTATCTGTACCGGTAGCTTCACCTACAATGGTCAGTTCGGCACCCTTGGCTACAGTAGTCACAATCCTGCTATCAGTGGAAGCATCCCCGCGTACACGAATCAGCTGTCCTCCGGTCACCTTACCGCTAATGGGCTCTACAGCAGTCACCTCCGCAGTAGGCTCATTAGTAATATCAGGTACATCGCCTTCCGTGACACTCATCAAATCAGAACGAATATAACCCACCACGCCGTTCACTTCTACTTTGTACCAAACCTTGCCATCACTACCGGTTTCCTGTCCGTTTACAGTCACAACATCATCTTTTTTTGCACCTGCCACTGCAGTACTGCCGGCACTTGCTTCTTTTCTGACATTAACACTGGACGCGGTAATCTTACCCTGAGTGGCCGCCATTGCTACTTGAGAAAAACCATCCATCAACAAACCAAATGCCAATACCAGCACAACTGACATCATACCCAATAATGCCTTTCCTGCCATCCGTTTCTTCATTTTCATCTCTTTAGTCTTCCTTTCTAATGAACCTTTTCTGACCTTCATCAAAATGCCTCTCTGTACCATAACCACGCATTTCTTCGCGCAGTTTTTCCCGTTGTCTGGCTTCCAGAGAACGGTGATATGCAACCTCACATTCATCACAGAACTGACCGCAACGAATCTCCTTTCCACACAATTCACAACGTAGAAAAGAACGGCTTCCGGCAGCCACCTGAATGCGTTTATCTCTAAGTAATTTACGAATGGTACGCTGGGAAACACCAATGGCGCACTCTATCTGATACGCAGTGGCACCACGATGTTTTTCAATAAAGCATCTGACTTTACCATAATCATCATAATCCACTGCACCACAATCCTCACAATGGTATTCGCCTACCCCTTGAAACACCATCACACCACCACATTTTTTACATCTGTAGGGTATATTGTATTCATTCAACTGTCCCAGACTATCCATCTATCTCTTGTTCCTTTGTCTATTACGCCTCATCAATGGCCTTTCCGATATCATGACGCGTGTACTTATTTTCAAAGGACACCCACTCTGTCGCCGCATATGCATTGGCACGGGCCGCCTTCAAATCCTGTCCCTTGGCAGTAATACCCAGTACACGTCCACCATTTGTTACTACACCTGCCTCGGTAGCCTTGGTGCCTGCATGGAAGCAATAATAGCCTTCCGCATCCTCAAACTTCTCCAATCCGGAAATCACATAGCCCTTTTCATAGCTTTCAGGATAACCGTCACTGGCAAGCACTACACAAACCGCTGCATTGTCCTCGAACTGCAAATCCACCTGTTCCAGAGTACCGTCAATACATGCATCAATCACATCTATAATATCGTTCTTCATTCTGCACAGTACCACCTGAGTCTCAGGATCACCAAAACGTGCATTATACTCCAGTACACGGGGCCCCTTGGGTGTCAACATCAAACCAAAGAAAATAATACCCTTGAACTCTCTGCCCTCTGCTGCCATTGCATCCACGGTAGCCTGATAAATATATTTCTTACAGAATTCGTCTACTTCATCCGTATAAAAGGGGCTGGGAGAAAAGGTACCCATACCACCGGTATTCAGTCCCTGATCACCATCCTTGGCACGCTTATGGTCCTGAGCAGAAGTCATGGTCTTAATCGTCTTGCCGTCCACAAAGGAAAGTACGGACACCTCACGTCCGGTCATGAATTCCTCCACAACCATACGATTGCCGGCACTACCAAAATGCTTATCCAGCATAATCTCCTTCACACCTGCCTTAGCTTCCTCCAGGGTATTACAAATCAGTACCCCCTTTCCCAAAGCCAAACCATCTGCCTTGAGTACTATGGGCATCTCTGCTGTTTCCAAATACGCCAGAGCTGCCTCAGGATCATCAAAGGTCTCGTATGCCGCAGTAGGGATATTATATTTTTTCATCAAATCCTTGGAAAACGCCTTACTACCTTCCAGAATCGCAGCATTCTGTCTGGGGCCAAAGGCTCTGAGGCCTGCTGCCTCCAGTGCATCCACCAGACCACCTACCAGAGGATCATCCGGTGCCACAAACACCAAATCAACTGCCTTCTCTTTTGCATAAGCTACTATCTTGTCAAATTCCATTACGCCGATGGAGGGCTCACACTCTGCTATCTGTGCGATACCTGCATTTCCGGGTACACAATAAAGCTTCTCCACTCTGCTGCTCTTCTTCATGCTGACTGCAATGGCATGCTCTCTACCACCGCCGCCTACGATCAATACCTTCATTATTTTTTCCTCACTTTGCCGTCTTCTACATAGATGCGCTCATTAGCAATATCATCTATTACCTGAGGTAATAATACCCATTCTGCCTGTTCCATGACTCTGCGCTGAAGCACCTCTGCGGTATCATCCTGGAACACCTCCACTGCCTTCTGGGCAATAATGGGCCCCTCGTCCATACCTTCATTTACAAAATGTACAGTGGCTCCGGTCAACTTTACCCCTCTCTCCAATGCCTTCTCATGTACTTTCTAGCCATAGTAACCTACGCCGCAGAAGGATGGAATCAGGGAAGGATGAATATTTACAATGCGATTGCTGTAACGCTGTACCATCTGCTCCGGAATCTTCACCAAAAATCCTGCCAGCACCACCAAATCAGGAGCAAAGGCATCTACGCCCTTAAGCAGCGCCTCATTGAACAAGTCTCTGTTCTCATAGTCCTTGGGAGAAATACATACCGCAGGAATACCTGCTTTTTCTGCTCTTTCCAGACCCTTTACGCCTTTATTATTACTGATGACACCTACCAGCTGTGTATTGGTCACGGTACCTGCCGCCACTGCATCGATAATGGCCTGCAGATTGGTACCTCCGCCGGATACCAGTACTACTACTCTTAGCATAATGTTACACCCTTCTCTCCGGATTCACACTTACCTACGATATAAGCAGTATCGCCTGCTGCGGTAATGGCTGCCATGGTCTTGTCCACATCTGCGGGATCCACTGCCAGAATCATACCCAGACCCATGTTGTAGGTATTGTACATCATCTCTTCTTCAATATTACCGGTCTTCTGTAACAGTTTGAAGATAGCGGGAATCTCATAGCTATCCTTCTCTACCACCGCACGGATACCTTCGGGAAGCATTCTGGGAATATTCTCCTGGAAACCGCCACCGGTAATATGGCTACAACCGTGAATGGTCACACCTGCATCCTTTACGGACTTCAGTGCCTTTACATAAATTCTGGTGGGAGCGAGTAACGCCTCACCCAAAGTCTTACCTAATTCATCATAATATGTATTCAGACTCTCAGCAGTCATCTCGAATACCTTACGTACCAGGGAGAAACCATTGGAATGTACGCCGGAAGAAGCAATACCTACCAGCACATCACCTGCTTTAATCTTCTCACCGGTAATCAAATCCTTCTCATCCACTACACCCACAGCAAAACCAGCCAAATCATACTCATCCTCAGGCATCAGACCGGGATGCTCTGCTGTCTCACCGCCTACCAGTGCAGCACCTGCCTGCTTACAGCCTTCAGCCACACCCTTTACGATAGTAGCAATCTTCTCGGGATAATTCTTGCCACAAGCAATATAATCCAGGAAAAACAGAGGCTCACCACCTGCACATGCTACGTCATTTACACACATTGCTACACAGTCGATACCGATGGTATCATGCTTATCCATCAGGAATGCCAGCTTTACCTTAGTACCACAACCGTCAGTACCGGATAACAATACCGGATTCTCCATATCCTTAATCGCCTTCATGGAGAATGCACCGGAGAAACCGCCCAAACCGCCCATAACTTCGGGACGCATGGTCTCCTTTACATGCTTCTTCATTAATTCCACTGATTTGTAACCGGCTTCAATATCTACGCCTGCTTTCTTGTAATCCATTTCTATTCTCCTCATTCTGTGGCCTATGCCACTGTAATATATTGTTCCGCCATCCCGGAGGTATAACGGTTAAAACCTATGCCAGCGGTACCATTTACTTTTTTAGGTACTCCTTGTATCCAATCTCCTGCAACTTGGCATCCTTCGCCTGCACCTGTTCCTTCAGGTCCTGACTGTAAGCCTTCAGCTTTGTCAAAAGCTCTGCATCGGAAGTAGCCAGAATCTTTGCCGCCAAAAGTCCCGCATTGGCACCACCATTAATCGCCACAGTGGCCACGGGGATACCGGAAGGCATCTGTACGATGGAATATAAAGAGTCTCTACCGCCCAAAGAAGTGGTGTGCATGGGAATACCGATAACGGGCATGGGGAAGATTGCTGCGCACATACCGGGCAAATGAGCTGCCATACCTGCTCCTGCAATAATCACCTTAAATCCCTTGTCTTCTGCACTCTTTGCATACTCAAAGAATACATCCGGCTCTCTGTGAGCACTGATAATGGTCATTTCATAAGAAATACCAAGCTCCTCCAAAATATCTGCGGCTTTCGCCATAACGGGCATATCAGAATCACTGCCCATAACAATACCTACCTGTGCCATAGGGTCCTCCTTAAACATGTACTGGCAGAAAGCCATAGCTTTCCACCCTATCTCATCTTAGTTTACTAAAATTGTGCAAGCCATGCAACATTAATCTACAAAATATTTCTTAACTTTCTCTTTAGACTTCTTCCAGGGGACGATTTAATTCCTCCGTTCCGGGAAGCACAAATCTACCCTCTTTGATAATGGGTATTACCGTACCCTCCTTGGTTACTCCGCTAAGCTCACCTAATTCATCATAGGGAATGGTAATATCCGTATGACAATTGAAATACGCCTTGGAGGGATTCTCCTTACGCAGTCTTGAAAAATCATTTTCCCGTGCCACGATTTCCTTGCCATCCGGATTGTATACCGCAACCTCCTCTGCATTGGAATAACAGGTATCACTTACTGCAAAATGGGGGCCCATTTTCTCAGCTATCAAAATGGGGAATTTGTCCTCCACACCAAATTTGCGGGCTACCACATAGGCGGTGGTATTGGTACCGATGGCAAACTCGCCCATGGGCAGAGTCTTGTGACGATACAATATATTTTCTCTGATAAAGTCGCGGTTTTCCTCCTCTGACTTGAAATTATCACAGGTATAATCCTTGATCATACCATCCTCAAAGGTCAGAGTCAGATTCCGGTACTCCAAATCATTCAGGAATACCCGGCTCACATGAAGCAAACCTTCTGTCCCCTTCAATACCGGAGAAGTAAATACCTCCCCTACAGGGATATTTACATCCGCCACACAGTTTTCAAAGATGGTCTCCTTTTCCGGATTTTGCAATTTCCATAGATTGACTTTCAAGTCCGTGCGATTGTCGCCCATACCTTTTATAATGCAATAATCCGCTTGGTCCAGCGCATCAATGATGCATTGCTGCATCT
>JAFUKK010000042.1 GCA_017473665.1 Lachnospiraceae bacterium | reverse complement strand
TCCAACAGGCTCTCAATACGACTCATGGTAGCACCGTCTTTTTCTTTTTTAGAGATAATTACCATCTCCTGCATAGCAGGCCATTCGCCGTATTCGGTCAAATAATTCTGAAATTCATCCTTGAGCATTCTATCGAAGGCCGCGTTACGATACATAGGAAAGCTGACTACTGTTGCAATCAACAAAATGCTTCCCAATACCAGGCACAGGACCATCCATCTTTTTGCCCAACATTTTCGCAACATTACTCTAAGCATATTTCCATTCCTTCCTCAATTCCTTCAATTACCCAGTAATTGGATGCATCAAAGCCACCTGCAATAAAGCTGGTGCTTACCACATTGCCCTTTTCATCCACCACATCCACATAGGTCTTGCCACCTACGCTACGCACTGCATTTCTGGGAATCACCACTACATTCTCCATGACACGCACATCGGCAGTTACGGTAAATCTGTTTCTATTCCACCAATTATTCATACCGCCCCACAAACTGCTTGCCATGTCTGTAAGATATTCGGAAGGAATCAGAATAAGCGCGCTCTCCAAATGCAAATCGGAACTGAGCCCCAACTGTGAAATATTTGCCACGGTACCGGGCACGGTAATGTTCTGTTCCTGACGATTCTCGTAGGAAATGTTCACCTGGTTACCGTAATTCAACAAGAAATTCTCATTGGTTACTTCCACATAACAATTTTCCTCATCTGCAATATAGAAAAGATACTGCCCGTTCCACATAATATCATCTTCTTCCAGATCTGCCATCCACACAATTACACCATCTCTGTCCGCTTTAATGGTAGTGGTGGCAAAATCTGCTTTTATTTCTGCGATATCTTCTTCAATATCAGCAATAGCCTCTTTCTTATCCGCAAGGACTTCTTCATCCACCTTGTCTTCGCCCTCAAACACAAAATCCGCTAAACGCTCCTGAGCTCTCTGCAGCTGTTTTTCCTTGCGCTCCAGGGTCAACGCATCCTCTTCCACTCTGACAGTCATCAGAGGATCCCCCTTTTTCACCAGCTGATAATCATCTACCAGGAATTCCACAAAATAGGCAGTGCCATAGGCAATCTCATTTTTTAACAGCGTAGAAGCCGGGTATCCCAAAGAACCTCTTACCTCCACATCAGCGCTGAAGGTGCCCTTACCAACAGTGGCCTTCTTTGTACCGGGCTGATGAGCATTTTCACAAAGAACCACATCACCGGCTTGAAGCCCTTCCAAAACCTCTGTATAAACGCCATCACTCATACCTGTTTTTATGGGAGTATGTACGCTTTCGCCATCCTGGTACTTGAATACGTAGTATCCGTTTTCATCTTTTTGGATTGCCTCTTTAGAAACAGATAATACATTCAATTTGCGCTTATCCATTACATTGATTACTGCAAAATCACCTACTGCAATCTCATCATCAGGATCATTTACAATAAATGTAGTATAAATCTTCTCGCTCTGGGCAGTAAGACGGTTATATTCCTCCGTATCCATGGGCTGATATTCCACTTCATATCGCTTACCATCTATAAAGGCATACATCTCCTCTGCCTTTTCTGCGGTGGACTTATTGATATAATCGCACTTAATGATTTTCTTGGTAGTATCTCCCACTGCGACTACAGCCTGGTCCTTACTGATATTATTCCCCTGGCTCAGTCCTGTTATGGATACCACATAACCATCCATATCAGCAATAATTTTACATTCTTTACTCTGAGCCTGCAGTTTCTTCAACTGGCTCAGATTGTAATTATGATCCAGCTCATACAGAGCAATGTTCTGCTCCTGCTCCTGCTGTTTCATTAGAAGCTTGTGTGCCTGGGTCGCATAATACCCGCTGGCTTTTCTGAGCTGCGTATATTCCCATTCCGTTATACCGGCCTCTGCATAGGTCTTATCACCCAATGCATCGTAAGATTCTTTGCCGTCCTTCCAATAATTGGCAGCATCCATCAGCTTTATAATTTCCTCAGCTGTATCTTCCAGATATTCTGCATGACTCTCTTCCTGGGCCTTGATTTTCTCCTCCATTTTTTCAATCTGATCCTCAATTTTTTCAGAATCGGAGTAAATAAGCACATCGCCCTTCTTTACCTTCTCCCCCGGGAAAGCCCCGTAGCTATCGAAAGTCACATTCTCATCAAAGCTGTACTCCACCACATAGGGCAAAATATATGCAGAATAAACTGTATTGGAATACAAATTTCTGTGTGCCGCCACTTCAGAACTCACTGCCGCATTTACCGGCTCCACAAGAGTCACCGCATCCGGCGTATCCACTACTACCTCCGCATTACTGCAGCCGGCCAGAGACGCTACCAGGCCAAGACTAAGCAGAATACTGATTAACTTTTTCATTCTCATCGCAGTATCACCTTATCCCCTTCTGACAGTCCGGATACAATCTCAACGGACGTATCTCCCTGTAAGCCGGTCTCAACCCACAAAAGCTGTCTGTTACCGTCATCGTCAAGCACATATACATAATGTTTATCTTCCGCAGTATGTACCGCTTCCAGAGGCAGGTAAACCACATTCTCTGCCCGATCTACTACAATCGCCATATAACCCATGGCACCTACTTCAGGACTGACGCCTTCCGGCTGTTCTACAATAGAGAACAAAAGCTTTTCATTCCATTTATCCATATTGGCAGGCTTCAACACATAAGCACCGGTACCGGTACCGGAGATAACAGTCATATCCAGCAAATCTTCCGCCCCGAAACTGTCCGCATACTCTACCTCTTCTACCACAAACAGGCAGTCCGTGTTGTCGATAATAGAGATTACCACCTCATCCTTTTCAGAAGTGGAGCCTTCCAGACGTTCCTTCACAAAAGAAACCGTACCTTCCATGTTGGCATATACAGAACTCTGCTTTACGGTTTGCTTTAAGGATTCCAATTGTTGTTCGTCAAATCCTATTTTATCCTGTAAATCCTCGCGATAATATCTGCCGGATTGCTGGATACTCTCCACCTGTGCCTTGACACTGCTCTCACTACCCATTCCGTAATATAGGTAGTTTGCCCACTGTAATGAAATATTGTTTGTTTCATTTACCTGGCTATTTTCCAAAAGCATCTTATTACGGGCAATCTGATATTCCAAGGTCTCAATCTGGTTTAAGATATCCTCGCTACCCAGTTCTGCCAAAAGCTGTCCTTTTTTTACCATATCGCCTTCTTTAACATACACTGCCGTAACCAATCTGCCGTTTAACTCAAAACTTACGTCCTGATCCTTCATCTGTTGGTAAGTACATTTGATACGCTCTGTCTTTACCACATCCCCCACAGATGCCACTGTCAGATTGTACACCAGCTTTTCCTCTTCCCTTTCCACGATGATCACATTCTCATCATCCGCTCCTGCAGACGAACAGGCCGTCAGGGAAAAGGCTAATGCTACTGTACACAAACAGCTGCATATCCGCTTCACAATTACACTCTTTCTTTGCATTTCTACTCCATTCTGCAAATTTCTTGCCTTCTCAAAATCTCTTCTGGATGTCATTGGTTATTTTGCTCATAAAAGCAATAGCAAACTCTCACCCATTATGCTAATTCTACATAATAGGCCCCATTTTTGCTCCCTATATCATGCTTTCTTTTTATCATTCCTTGCTGTAAAAATATTTCTCACCCGCATCCAAATGCAGGCAAATCTCCTGTTCCCGATATTTCACAAGAAAATCCCGGGCAACCGTAGCGCTAATTGAAAAACTCGACATTTCGCCCTTTTCCCAATTAACATCCAATTCTGCGCCGCCCACAACCTTCAATCCTCGGATGCTTCCACTGTTCCACTCCAAAGGAAGGGCAGGCAATAAAACCACTCTTTCTTTGGTACTTTGCACCAGCATCTGAGCAATACCTGAGCAAACCCCAAAATTGCCATCTATCTGGAAGGGCGGATGCTTGTCAAACAAATTGGGATAGGTGGATTGCTCCAGCATCCGACAAATATTCTCATAGGCAGCCTCTCCCTGCCAAAGCTTTGCATAATGATTGATAATCCACGCCCTACTCCAACCGGTGTGTCCACCTCCATGGGCTAAGCGTTCTTCCAGCGTGCGGGACGCTGCCCGGGCAAGCTGTGGTGTACCGTCCACCGTAATCTGATCCGAAGGATACAATCCGTACAAATGGGAAATATGTCTGTGACCGGGTTCCGGCTCCTCATATTCCTCCATCCATTCCATAATCCGTCCGGTGGAATCAATGCGGGTGGGGGGCAGCTTATCCAATATTTGTTGCAGCTGCACCACCAACTCTTCTATCTGCGGCATATCGGGCACCTGGTACAATCCCTGCCACAACATACTTTTCAGTTCGGTATCCCCCCGGGACACAGCCTCCTCCAGTTCCTTCCAGGCCTCTATGGTAAAAGTAAATAAATCCCTTAAAATCTGGTAGTCCATGGTGGCACCCACACAACATGCACCGGTCTCACCGCCGGGTAATCTGTAAGAATTTTCCGGAGACACGGAAGGATTGG
>JAFUKK010000041.1 GCA_017473665.1 Lachnospiraceae bacterium | reverse complement strand
CAATCCTCTTACATGAATATCGGAGCCTCTTCCCTGCTGGTGATTTTTGTCATCCTGTGTATCTCCATTTTTGCCACCCTTTCCCTATCGGGAGCCCAAAGCAATTACACCTTCAGCGAGAAAATGGCTTTACACAAGACCAATTATTTTAATGCCTGTAATCAGGCAGAAGACATTCTGGATGAAATCGATGCCCTACTTGCCGACACAGCCCGCGCATCCCAGAATGCCCGGGACTTTTATGTAGAATTTACCTATGCACTGGAGCCCGTGCTTCACGGGATTCCCATTATGATTGCTATAGACAATCAGGTACCCATCCTCACATGGGAGATTCCCATAGATGATACCCAGTCGCTTCTGGTACAACTGAAGGTACAGTGGCCCTATTCCGAAAGCGACAGCAAGTCCGGCACCCATTACACCATCCAAAAATGGCAAACAATTTCCAATACTAAATAGAGGGAGTACAAGCATGAACATACAGGCAATCTTAGAAAAGGCAGTAATCGAAAAGGCGTCTGATTTATTTATTGTAGCAGGCCGTGGCATATCCACCCGTGAAAACGGCACCATCCGGCAAATAGAGGACATACGACTGACTCCCGAAGACACAGAGCATCTGTTACGGGGGATTTACGATCTGGCCAGACGGGATATCCATACACTGGAACAAAAAGGAGATGACGACTTTTCCTTTGCCATCCAGGGTCTGTCCCGTTTCCGCGTCAGCGCATATAAGCAGAGAGGTACCTACTCTGCAGTAATCCGTATTATTACCTTCGAATTACCCAATCCGGACGATTTAAATATTCCCCAACAGATTATACGCCTGGGCGAGTGCAAAAAGGGTATGGTGCTTATCACCGGTGCCGCAGGAAGCGGTAAATCCACTACTCTGGCCTGCATCATTGACCATATCAACAAGACCAGGCAAAAGCACATTATTACTCTGGAGGATCCTCTGGAATTTTTGCATCGTCACGAACAGAGTATTGTGAGCCAGCGTGAGATTAATGTAGATACAGAAAATTATGTAACTGCACTACGCGCCGCACTGCGCCAGAGCCCTGACGTGGTGTTATTGGGCGAGATGCGTGATTACGAGACCATTGATGTGGCCATGACCGCCGCAGAAACAGGTCATCTGCTCTTTTCCACCCTACACACCATCGGCGCAGCCAATACCATCGACCGTATCATTGACGTATTTCCTGCCAATGAACAGCACCAGATTGCAGTACAGTTGTCCATGGTACTGACCGCTGTGGTATCCCAGCAGCTGGTACCCACTGTGGACGGCACCATGACCCCTGCCTTTGAAATCATGGTGGTCAATCCTGCCATCCGTAATATTATCAGGGACAATAAGATTCCCCAATTGGACGGTATCCTATACTCCTCCAACAACGAGAATCTGATGTCCATGGATACCAGCCTGTTTCATCTGTATCAACAGGGACGTATTTCCAAAGAGACTGCCCTGACCTATGCTACCAATCCGGAAATGATGAAAAAGAAATTACAGTAATTCCAAAGAGGGTTGTCCCCGGTCTCCCTATGAGTCCGAAGAACAGCCCTCTTTTTCTATGCTATCTATTGGTTTCCTCTGCCTTTTCTACAGAAAGCACTTCACCGGTAAAAGCATCTACTTCAGACACTTCGCCGGTATAGGTGACAATCACCTCATCTCCCTCTGTTACGTCTTCCAATCCCTGGGGCATATCACCTTCAAAGGTAAAACCATATGACATGCCCTCATTATCTTCAATCACAAACATAAAATCTTTGATTTCAGTAATGATACCGGTTACAGAAGATGTTTCCTCACTACCGGAAGTACCAGTGCCGGATTCGGCAGATGTGCTGCCGCCTGCTCCGCCATTTCCGCCGTCGCCTGCATTACCGGTATTTTCCCCGGTCTGATTCATACCGGTATTACCCTGTGCATCACCGGTGGTGCCCTGATTCATATCCGCTCCTGTTTCGTTCAGTGGATCATCCACACCCATACCGTCCATAAAGTCATTCTGCACATCAGAGGTTGCATTATTGCCCTCATCATTATTTCTGCCACAACCTGTCAGACTTAAGCATGACACCACCATAGCTACTACAAGTAATAAATGTCTCTTTTTCATAAAGATACCTCCTTTTATTAAACGTTTACAGAAAGGATATCCGACTATAGTCCCATTTATTCATGCTTGACTATAATTTCTCATTTTTTTATAATAAAAGAGTATCCGGGGAAGACACCCATTACAATCAACGCAGATACATTTTACATACTATAATCAATCGGGGAGGACACCCATGGAAAAAAACGGACAGACTGTACGTGTTGTGGATGAGCAGGGTACAGTAATTGGTTATACCTATCCCAAACGAGCCAAAGGACTTGTAAAAAGCTGTCGGGCCGCATTTGTGACCGACCAAGAGATTCGTCTGTGTACCAAAGGCCCGACATATGAATATATGGAGGACAATGAGATGGATGAATTAAAGAAAACAAATTATATAACTATTAACCCCAGAGAGTGGTTCCCCTGCCCTGATATCAAGGGCACTCATGTGTGGGATCGTTTTGCAATCAGTCACCCCCTGGCCGGTGTGGCAGCTTCCGCCCCTTCAATGGCAGAAGTATTATCCGTAGGCACCTTCGATTGGAAGGGCCCCAGCCACATGACCAACGGATGTCTCCAACTGGAACAGGGTCAGGAATATCATCTGGTATTCTGGCTCAACGGTGGTGAGAATGACCGTAGTGATGAGACCTGTATGCTACAGATTTTTTCCGTAGCAGATGAAAATTCCGATTTCGCCATGGAATATGTGGACTACATGAACTACCGGTTGAACCGCAATTATATCAAGCCCCTGAAGAAGTACCGGGGTTGGGAATATTATGATATTCCTTTCACTACATCTGAGGCCACCTATGTGCAATTTCGTTTTGTAGCAGAAAAAGCGCCTATGGCTATAATAGCGGCAGAGGGACCGGAAGCCTATGCTGACCTGGCGGATATGCCTGACCCCTTTGAGGACAGGCGTCCTCAACGTCACAATATCTTCTTCCAGGATGGATGGCCCACTGACAAGTGGTACTCCACAGCGAATCTGACGCATGCCGCATCCATACCAAATGGCCCCACCCCACCTCAGCCCGGAGACTCCAATCGTCCCGGCGTTTTGAACCTGGAAATGCCCCTAAGCATGTCCATGGATTCTGACCAATGGGAAGACCGCTTAGATGATTTCGAAGATCGTATGGATGATTTTGAGGACCAGGCTGACACTTTTGAAGAACAAATGGAAGCCTTCGGCGAACAGATGGAAAACCGCATGGAAGCCTTCAGCAGTCGAATGGAGGAGCTTGGCAGACGTATGGAAGCTATGGCTACTGAAATCGAAAAGCGTGTCAACAGCATGCTCGGCCAATAATCTCTGGAACATAAATCCATCATGACAAACGACAGACAGCCCCGCACTTATGTGCGGGGCTGAAATAATCCCAAAGTTTAATCCCCCGGATATAAAATCCGGGGGATTCTCATCTTTAGTACCTTTATATTTTATCTGTATGGTAAAATCACTCTAATACGAACTGTCCCATGAGTTGCGTCATGGTCTCTACCTGAGCCATCTGCTCTTCACTGATTGCTGCAGTCTCCTGGGAAGTTGCAGAATTATTATTTACTACCTCAGAAATGGTATTGATGGTGGCATTCACTTCCTGGATACGAGCCACTTCCTCACCCAGCAACTCTGCGATTGAGTTCATCTTCTCGGTGGAAGCCTGAGCCCCTACCATTACTTTATTCATATCCTCTACAGTCTCTTCCGCAATCTGAATACCCTTTGCAACTGCTGCAATGGTAGTCTCAATAAGGGTAGTGGTACGACCTGCTGCCACTGCTGACTCTTCTGCCAGGTTCTTTACCTGGTCTGCTACTACCGCAAAACCTCTGCCGGCCTCTCCTGCTCTTGCTGCCTCAATAGCTGCATTTAAGGACAACAGATTGGTCTGGGATGCAATATCTTCAATGGCACCGATAATGGTACTGATCTGCTCGGAACATTTGCTGATTTCCTCGATAGCATCTCTCAGTTCGCCCATCTTTTGGTTGCCTACCATCAGGGTCGCACCTGCATCGGTAGCCAGCTGTACGGTATCCACTGCCGCTCTCGCATTCTCTTCCATGCTCTCGGACATCTCCCGCATGATACCTACAATCTCACTGACCTCCGTAGCCTGGGAGGTACAACTGCCGGCCAAATCCTGGGCTGCATATGCCAGCTGCTCAGAACCGGAATTAATCTGGTCGGATACCGTCTTCAGGGTCTGGAATGTACTCTTCATCTTTTCGCCAATTACAACAAAGGATTCCTTAATGGCCGCATAATCACCTGCGTACTCTCTCTTAGGATTGATGCGATAATCTCCTTCGCCCATATGTTCCAGAATCTCGGTTACTTCTTCAATCACATTATGCGTATTTTGCTTCATTTGATGGATGGAGGTGACCATCATACCCACCTCTGATTCATCCTCATACATATCCAATTCCTGTTTGAAATCGCCCTTAGCCAAAGCCTGCATTTCCTTGGATACCTTTACAATAGGTACCAGCAATTCCTTCTTCGCAAACCGGGTCATCTTAACAATTTGCAATACAATATATGCCGTTACCAAAGCAAAAACAAGCTGACTGAGTAATTGCACCAGCTTAATCGTACCGGTCTTACTCTCCAATCTGCTTTCAATATTTTCAATAAGGGCATCCGTTCTGGAAGACATCTCTTCCACCAACCCTTCGTATTCCTCAGAAAAAACATAACCCTGGGCAGCCTTCTTGTCTCCTGCCTGCATGCTGGCAATTGCCTGCTCCTCCAAAGGTGCCATCTGTGTTTCCAATGCTTCGATGGCATGAATCTCTGCCCATTCCTCATCGGTAATATCACAAGCTTCCAGCTTGGCCAGACCGCTCTCCTGATGCTTATCTACATTCAACTCCTGAGTGTAAACATCATACTGATGCTGACTGCCTGTAACCACATAACCCTGTATAGACATGGTAAGAGTCTCCGAACCCAAGCGATATTGGTTTAATCCTCTGGCCACATCCAATTGCTCCGCCTGTACACCGGAAAGTGTAAGATTTGCCAAAAATGACACTACAAATAAAATCACACCTACTGCCACTGCAATATAAGACTGTTTAGTAAGTGAGCGAAGTTGTGCCTCCTGACCCTTTAGCTGCTTTTTCTTCATAAACAGTACCTCCTTGAACATGCCAAATTATCTGATGTCTAACTATTTCTATTTTAGTACTTTAGGACCATATTGTCAATTAATCCGATAAATTATCTGACAAATTTTTCTTGAAAAAATAGACGTACTGATTGTTTTATGATACTATTTTTTTATTAATCTTTTTCATGTTTAAGGAGCCTTTATGAATCAGACAGCTACTGTTCAAAGAAATACCAATTTGGATATTCTGCGTATTTTTGCATGTTTTTTTGTGGTCCTCTCACATACCAGTTCTGACCTGGCTGTGAATGCCCCCCTGACCTCTCTTGAGGGCATACTGGCCCATATCATGAATACCGTAGGACATACGGGCACCATTCTGTTTTTATTTATCAGTGGCTCCTTACTGTTATCTGAGGAATATACCTTTACTCCACGGAAATTTTATACCCGTAATTTCCTGCGCCTGTTCATTGCATACTGCAGTTGGATTGTTATATATCACCTGGTAGGCTTTGTGCAAAGAGGCATCTACGAACCTGCCCATGTGAAAGATATGATCTTAAATATTATAGAAGGCAAGGCCGGATATCATTTTTGGTATCTGCCCATGCTGCTGGGCATTTATTTGGTACTCCCCTTTTTACGCGCCATTTGCCGACAGGGTAAGGGACTGGTTACCTATTTTGTTATCTTCTTTCTGGTGGTGCAGATTGGTTTTACTACCATCCTCATCCCTGATTTTCCTTATAAATACCTATTAAGTTCCCTGATGCATCGCATCCCTCTGACTCTGATTAACCATCATGTGGGATATTTTGTTTTGGGTTATTTCCTAATGCACCTGCTTCGGGAAACCCGGATTCGATATCCCCGGTTACTGGGAGGAATTTTGGTTGTGACAGGTCCAGTCCTCAGCCTGGCAGGCGATATGTTGCTGGTGGCACAACAGGGCACTCATAATGTAGCCTTCAACGGCTTATTCTCCGGCACCCTTTGCATCAGTGCCATAGGTTT
>JAFUKK010000040.1 GCA_017473665.1 Lachnospiraceae bacterium | reverse complement strand
GGGATAGTATTCTGCGCTATCTGGCATCCGGTGCCGTGAAGGGAATCGGAGCAGCATTGGCTCTGCGCATTGTAAAAAAATTTGGCGACGATACTTTCCGGATTATTGAGGAAGAACCGGAGCGTTTGGCGGAGATAAAGGGTATCAGCACCAGAAAAGCCAGGGAAATTGCGGAACAGATGGAGACCAAGAAAGACCTTCGTGACGCGCTGGTGTTTCTGCAGCAATACGGTCTCACCAATACACTGGCAATTCGCATCTATGACACCTATGGGCCTGAGTTGTATCGTATTATGAAAGAGAATCCCTATCGTTTGGCGGATGATATCAGTGGTATCGGTTTCAAGCTGGCAGATGAGATCGCGGCACGGGTGGGCATTCATACAGATTCGGATTATCGGATTCGGAGTGGTATTTTATATACGCTGCTTTTGGCGTTGGGAGAGGGGCATTGTTATCTGCCCATGGAGCTGTTAAATCAGCGAGCTACCCAGTTGTTGGGAGTCGGTGAGGAGTCGGTGCAGATACAGATAGAGAATATGGCTATGGATCGGAAGCTGATTATCCGAGGCGGGAGCGTTTTTTCGGCCAATTTCTTTTACAGTGAATTGAATTGTGCACGGATGCTTTGGGATCGGAATATTCCTATGATGTCCCCGGCAGTATTCAACGCTACGCAGATGGATATGCGGGAGCGTATCGAGAATTTGGCGGGCTCCCTGGGGATGGAGATGGATGATTTACAGTTGCAGGCAGTGATGACCTGTATCCGCAATGGCATATTCATTTTGTCCGGAGGTCCGGGTACAGGAAAGACTGCTACAATCAATCTGATTATCCGCTATTTTGAAGCGGAGCATCTGGATATTTGTCTGGCAGCACCTACAGGGCGTGCTGCTAAGCGCATGACGGAAGCTACCGGTTTTGAAGCCAAGACCATACATAGGTTGTTGGAGCTAAATAGTGCCCTGTCCGATGAAACTACCCGAAAGGTGAGTTTTGAGAGAAATGAGGACAATCCCATTGATGCAGATTTGATTATTATAGATGAAATGTCCATGGTGGATATTCAGCTGTTCCAAGCACTTTTGAAGGCGGTACAGCCGGGGACCAGGCTGGTGCTGGTGGGAGATGTGGACCAGCTACCCAGTGTAGGACCGGGGCAAGTGCTGCGAGACCTGATTGCCAGTGACTGTTTCCCTACGGTAATATTACGGAGAATTTTCCGTCAGGCGGAAAAAAGTGACATTGTTGTCAATGCTCATAAGATAAATCGTGGCGAGGCTATTGCCATGGACAATAAATCCCGAGATTTCTTTGTGCTGGAACGCAATGACATCAATGTCATATACAAACATATGATTCAGTTGATACGAGAGAAGCTTCCGAAGTATGTGAATGCGACACCCATGGATATTCAGGTGCTGACGCCTATGAGAAAGGGCAGTCTGGGGTGTGAGACTTTGAATGTAATTTTGCAGAAGTACCTGAATCCGCCGGATCCCACAAAACGCGAATATGCAGTAGGGGATACGGTTTATCGTGAAGGGGATAAGGTCATGCAGATTAAGAATAATTATCAGTTGGAGTGGGAGATAGTGAGCCGATATGGCATTCCCATAGATAGGGGGATGGGTATTTTTAACGGCGATGTGGGCAAGATTCTGGAAATAAATGAAAGTGCGTCCCAGTTGGTGGTGGAGTATGATGAGCACCGTAGGGTGACCTATCCTTTCAATCTGTTGGATGAACTGGATTTATCCTACGCCATTACCATTCACAAATCCCAGGGTAGTGAATATCCGCTGTGATTATGCCCTTGCTCACGGGCCCCAGGATGCTGTTTAACAGGAATCTTTTGTATACAGGCATTACCAGGGCCAGAGGCTGTGTGACTATTTTGGGCAGTAGTCAGACGGTACAGGGTATGATTGATAATGTCAGTGAGAATCAGCGTTACACTGCTTTGGATGAGCGCATACGCGAGATGTATGCGGAGGAAGAATAAGGTATAGATCGGAGAGGGTCTCAAAGGAGACTCATGAAAGGTAGAGAAAATATTATCAAAGGGGCTGCTCCAACAGGATGCGGGGAAAAGTACATTGGAAGCGGCCAAAGATACTTGAAAAAAGGAATGGGGAACTGCCTGCAATTGCTTTTTCCGCGTCGTTGCCCCGTGTGTGATGAAATTGTGGGTACATGGGGAGAAAAAATATGTATTCCCTGTTTGAAGAAGCTGAAGTATGTTGCACCGCCCTATTGTATGAAGTGTGGCAAACCTGTGGAGGAGGGGCAGGAGTATTGTAAGGATTGCAACCGTTATCCGCATTTGTTTGTTTGCGGACGGGCTTTGTATGAATATAAGTCCGTAGCCCCGGGGATTTATCGGTTTAAATACGGCGGTCGTCGGGAATATGCGGATTTTTGGGGGGAAGAACTGGCACTGTATCTGGGAGGTTTTATCCATGCTACAGGGGCGCAGGCATTGATCCCGGTGCCTCTTCATCCGAGACGGAGGAGAAAACGTGGCTATAATCAGGCACAGGCACTGGCAAATGTAGTAGGGAGGCTTACGGGGGTGCCGGTTTATAGGAATTATGTATCCCGAATCCGGGATACGGCACCATTAAAGGCATTAACCCCTTGGGAGCGTCAAAATAATTTGAAAAAAGCTTTTATTATAAAGCAAAATGATGTAAAATTAGAAGTAGCTATAATTATTGATGACATCTATACCACAGGCAGTACTATGGATGGTGTGGCAATGGCTCTCTTGGAAAGTGGTGTGAGGCAGGTTTATTTTATTGCCCTATCCTGTGGTGCTCAATTATGAACAATGAGATGAAATGAGGTTGAATGAATGAATGTCAGAAATTGCAGAAACTGCGGACAGATTTTTAACTATGTAACAGGAGCTCCCTTGTGTCAGATTTGTAAGGCACGATTGGAAGAAAAGTTCCAGGAAGTAAAAAAGTACATTATGGAGCATCGCGGCGTGGGGATTGCCCAGGTGTCAGAGGCTTGTGATGTGGAACGTTCCCAGATTCAGCAATGGCTGAGAGAAGAGCGACTGGAGGTTACCGAGGACTCCGCTATTTTCCTGAATTGCGAGAAGTGTGGTACCCATATCCGAAGCGGAAGATATTGTGACAGATGCCGTGTGGAGGTATCCAATGCTTTCCGTTCTGCCATAAGACGGCCGG
>JAFUKK010000039.1 GCA_017473665.1 Lachnospiraceae bacterium | reverse complement strand
AGATTGATTACTATCACATCCGGCTGGCGGCTTGAGAAATCCCATGCCTGTTCCTGAGGCCGATATCCCTCCAGATAAATCCCGTGGGAATATCCCAGCTTTTCATAATATTGGGGAACCGTCATTTCCGGCTGTTTCACCCCGCAGTCTGTATATCCGGAAATAATCCCATAACCGCTAATACACACCATACTATAATCTGCATCCAGTTCTTTAGCAGTCTTGTAAGCATATGTTTTCGTCACATCCTCCGTAGATGTAGTAAAAATATGCTCCTTTACCTCGTCATCCACACCATAACCGCAGGTGATGGAATCTCCGATAAACTCTACTAACCGGTTTAAGGGCTCCGTAGGTGTAATATATGCATCTGTATCCACCTCTATCTGCCCGATTCCAGCCATGGACCGGGATGCTTCCGATAACTTCACCACCCGTACCACTGCCTCTGCAGTATCCTGACTCTTACACAGAGTATAAATCTTTTCCGGCTGGTCGATGATGTCATCCACTACCCGTTGGTCATTGATATAGATTCCTATGCGGGCACAAGTTTCTCTTTCCTCGGTAACAGTACTGTCACCTTTTATGGTGATTGTCAGCTGTTTGCCTCGAAATACAAATTCCGCGCCGGTTCCTGAATATACAAGCCATAAAGTATCCTGCAGTTCCAAGGTACGACCCAACTTGCGGACTACTTGATCCGTAGGAAAGACTGTTTTTAACTGTTGTTCTCTCATGTTCTTCTTCCTTTGTACAATATGATTACTTCAACTGCTTGCCATCCTGAAATGCATTTCCTACCTTCTCACCTAATTTCACATAATCATGGTTTGCCGGGTCATAGGCAATGGGACTAAACTTGGATAAATCAATCTGACCCTTTTCATTTAAAATCCTTTCGTCCGCGCTGACATTCAAAATCTCGCCAATCATACACTCCGATTCCTCATCAAAGCTCTCCATTTTGCACTCCAATGTAAGAGGCAATTCATCAATAATAGGCGCATCTACAAAGCTACTCTTGGTGGTATGCCATCCTGCCTTTGCCACCTTGTCCGGCTCCTCATTGCCGGATACAATCCCCACATAATCAGCTGCTACCACATTGTCCGCATCTGCCATACTTACGGTAAAAGCTCCCTTGGCCAGGATATTTTTCACCGTCTTGTGGTCTGCTGCCAGATACAGGGAGATTTTGTTCATATCACAGATGGCGCCCCAAGCTGCATTCATGGCGTCGGGCACTCCATTTTCATCATAGGAGCCAATAATCAATACCGGCATGGGATAAATATAGGGTTTGGGTCCGTAATTCTTTCTCATTTTTATATTCCTTTCTATTGTAGATTTTGCGTCCAATCATAAACTAATTATAATATATTATAGGGGCTTTGTGTAGAGGTGCTTTCTTTACGGGAACAAACATGTTTATCCGTCTCCCATCCGCCCATATAGTATAATCTCCCTATTTCTGTACATGCTATTTTTGAAAGGATGGTATAACTATGAAGGAAACAAATCAAACCAAAAAATATCGAAATCCTTACGGTGACGGGGATATCCCCGAAATCGACCTGCCCCAAAACAGCCGCAAGGACGATCAACCTATAGAACCCCTTCCGGAATCTACACGGCCCAGAAAGGATGGCCCCGGCGGGGAATAAGGATATGTCCTTTCCCAACAAAAAACACATCCCGGCTGAAATAAAAAGCCGGGATGTGTTTTATAGTTCAATACCTATACTGTAAATATATCCGTACTGAAACTTAACAATATTATTAATACCAGAATGCCGAAAGCAGCAAAAACAATATATACTATACGGCTACCCTTCTCGTCTTCAGCACATGTAATCTCTCCGGTTTCATAATCACGTATCAATCGTACCTTTTTACCCATGGTGCAACGCTTTCGGGAACCGGTGCCAAGATTGCTCCGCATCCGATATTTTATCCCCTGCACCTCATATTCGTAAATAGGGTAATATGCTACAGAATCTGTATCACTTTCCTTCACATAATCCACTACATATCCCGGGATTGTCTGCTGGTTATGTTTATTTCGGGCACGTTTGTATTGACCCAGAAGTCCCCAGCATCCTACTACTATAAAAATAATACAAATCACATATCCAAAAGCCATAGCGCTCCAATCCGGCAAATTACCGCCATCGTCCGAAAACAGGGCAACTCCTACCAACAATCCGATAAATCCCAACAACGTCAGTATCACTATCCCAGTACTGCGCATATTAATATTTTTTACTACATTATCAGCATCCCACAAAAAACGTCCGCTTCCATCAACATAACGGGAAACTGCCAGGAAATTTTCTTCCAACGGGGTTTCACTGCGAAAGGTCTTTTCCACCGTCTCACCATCCAAATCAAAAAATTCCACTGTAACTTCATAGAAAAAAGCACTTTGCTGAGCTACTTTTGTGGTTAACTGTTCACAACGGACCACTTTTGCATCCACCTTACGTCCTCTTCGTACCATGTACCCGGGCATTGCCACGGAATATACACAAAGTCCGACTAATAATATTAGCAATCCTATAATAATCCAAAGTACAAACATCTCATTTCCCCCGATTTCATATCCTTCGCTCTTTTATTTCGT
>JAFUKK010000003.1 GCA_017473665.1 Lachnospiraceae bacterium | reverse complement strand
GCTCATTACCTGCCAACTGGTAGTGATTTTGTTGATTGTGGGATTGTTCTTTAATTTCAAGTACTATTTCCAGGGCTTTGAGTCTACTTCTGTGGATATCAATCAGTTCTGTGAAAAGGCTTCCGAGACCTGTGAAAATATCAAGAGCGATTTTCAGAACCAGAATAAAGCGGAATAAAGCATGGAGTAAAAATGGCAAACAGGATTTTGTTAATTGAGGATGAAGAAAAGATAGCCCGGTTCGTGGAGCTGGAGCTGAGACACGAAGGAAACGAAGTAGAGAAGGCATTTGATGGTAGAGAGGGTCTGGATAAGGCCCTCTCTAAAGACTATGATTTGATATTGCTGGATGTGATGCTGCCCCAGTTAAATGGTTTGGAGGTGCTACGCCGGATTCGCCTGGAAAAGGATGTGCCGGTGATATTGCTTACTGCCCGGGATGCGGTGATGGATAAGGTATCCGGATTGGATGCAGGAGCGGATGATTACATTACCAAGCCCTTTGCCATTGAGGAGCTGTTGGCCCGCATACGTGTGGCATTAAAGCGTCGGGGCAAGGGAGCGGTGGAGACTCATCAGCTCACAGCCCATGGGGTGGTATTGGATGAGGACCGGTATGAAGTGACAGTGAACGGGGAACCGGTGGAGCTGACCAACAGAGAATTTGAACTATTGCGTATGCTGATGAGAAACAAAAATATTGTGCTGGATAGGGAGAAGCTGATGAATGAGGTTTGCGGCTATGATTACATAGGGGAGACCAATATTATCGATGTTTACGTAAGGTATCTGCGTACCAAAATTGATGACAGATATGGGATTAAGCTGATACAGACTATTCGGGGCGTAGGATATGTGATAAAGGACAATTAACATGAATATAAATAAAAGAATGACTTCTATTGCCCGCAAAATCAATATGAGTTTTTGGTTTAAACGGCTATGGGGAATGCTGGGGCTGGATTTTTTGATACTGGCACTGGTGGCATGTAGCTTTATTTATTGGAGATACCAGCAGTTGCCGGCAGAATGTGATATACAGCGTCTGCATATTGAGAATGTAGAGAATTACAAGGAAACGGAATTTATTATAGAGGATTCTGAGGGTACGCAGTATCCGTATTTGGTACACCAATTTACGGATTATCTTGTGGTGCCCTTTTTGATATTATTGGGGGTCCAAGTGATGGATCTGGTGATGGCGCTTTTTGAGACCGGTGATATCCGTAAGAAACTTAAACCCCTGAATGAACTGGCAATCAAAGCGGAAAAGCTCAGCTCCCTGCCCTTGGATACTTCCAAATTCGAGAGCCTGGAGCATGCCATCGAAAGCTTGTCTCCGGATGCACCGGATGCCCGGATATCTACGGGAGATAAGGACCTTCAGAGCATCGAAGTGGCCCTGAATAATCTGTTGATACGTATGCGGGAGAGCCAGAAGCAACAGGCACGATTTGTGTCCGATGCATCTCACGAGCTTCGCACTCCCATCTCAGTGATACAGGGCTATGTAAATATGCTGGACCGCTGGGGCAAGGAGGATGAAAGCATCCTGGAGGAGTCCATTGAGGCTTTGAAGCATGAAGCCCAGCATATGAAAGAATTGGTAGAGCAGCTTTTGTTTTTGGCCCGCGGGGAGACCGGAAACAATACCCTACATTATACGGTGTTTGATTTAAATGAGGTGATTCGGGAGGTTTGGGAAGAGTCCCTAATGATAGATGAGAAACATAAATATGTGTTTTTGGGAGAAAGCGGGGCTGCTGTGGACGAGGATGGCCAAGTGCTGAATGCCCCTGCTATGATGCGGGGAGATAAGGCCATGGTAAAGCAATCTGTGCGTATCTTTGTGCAGAATGCGGCCAAATATTCTGCCACAGGAGATACCATCAGCTTCCGTGTACGGCAGCAGGATGGCATGGTTGGTTATGTGGTGCAGGATGAAGGTATCGGCATCAGTGAGGACCAATTAACCCATATTTTTGAGCCCTTTTATCGCTCTGATGAAGCCCGCAGCGGCAGTACCGGAGGCTCAGGCTTAGGTCTGTCCATCGCCAAATGGATTGTGGATGCCCATGAAGGTAATATCCAGGTATTGTCGAAACCTGAACTGGGCACCAGATTTATGATAAATTTTAGAAACAATTTAGAATAAATATGTTACAATACTATCATGTACAAGGGAGAGATGATAGTAGATGGAAAATACGAGAATCATTGAGGGAGGAAAAAGAGGCGTATTTCAAGTGATTTTTGGTCGTACCATGATAATCGTGGTGCTTTTGCTGGCACAGTTTTTCTTTTTGTTCCAATGGATGTTCCGTATGGCCAGCTACGCACCTTATTTATCCGGCGGTGTGACAATCATTACCGGGGTGATGATGCTTTGGATATTGAATACCCGGGATAATCCCATGATTAAGCTGACCTGGTGTATTGTCATTGCAGCATTGCCTATTTTTGGTGCGTTGCTTTACCTGTTTGTGCGTTTTGATATCGGACATCGTTGGGAGCAAAAGGTGATACAGGCTACCATAGATGAGAGCCGGGTGCATTTACCGGACCAGACTGAATTACTTAAACAGATACAGCAGGAGGATAAGGAATTACATAATCTGGCTGTTTATTTGCGAAGGTATAGCGGCAGTTCTATCTGGCCCAATACACAGGTGGAATATTTTACCGGTGGTGAGGCCAAGTGGAAGGCTATGCTGGAGCAGTTGGAGCAGGCGGAAAAATTTATATTTCTGGAATATTTCATTATTG